>DATDUY010000097.1:0-13289 GCA_035290165.1 Sulfuricurvum sp.
ATCGGCACGTAACGCATTGATGAACTATAACTGGCCGGGGAACATTCGTGAACTTATCTCTGTCGTTGAGCGTTCGGCGATTTTAAGCGACGGAGAGATTATTGATACGGAAGATCTCTTTTTAGAAGCACGCGGGTTAGGAAGAATCTAAATATTTCAATCCTCTACAAGCCATCATTGGCTATAATCGCGAAAAATATTTACGGGTGATTTCATTCATCCTCAAGGAAAGCTTCCTATGAAACGTTACAACGTTGCTATCGTCGGTGCCAGCGGTGCCGTCGGAGAAGAAATTTTACGCATTTTCGAAGAGATCGATTTTCCATTAAATAAACTTGTCCCGTTGGCAAGTGCACGAAGTGCAGGAAGCACGATTACGTTCAATGATAAAGAGCTCGTCATCAAAGAGTTGACTCCTACCGTATTTGCCGAAGAAGAGATTGAAATTGCCCTCTTTAGTGCCGGCGGAAGCGTATCGGCTGAGTTTGCCCCCTATGCTGCCGAAGCGGGAGCCGTTGTCATCGATAATACCAGCCATTTTCGTATGTTCGATGATGTCCCTCTCGTGGTTCCCGAAGTAAACCCTGAAGACATTGCCCAATGGAAAAATCGCGGTATCATCGCCAATCCTAACTGTTCAACCATCCAAATGGTTCAAGCCCTTAAACCGCTCGATGACGCCTATGATCTGCAACGCATCGACGTCAGCACCTACCAAGCGACTTCGGGTGCGGGTAAAACGGGGATGGAAGAGCTTGTGGAGCAGATGCAAGCCTTTTTTGCTTTCAAGCTCGATGATGTGGAGCCGAAAAAATTCGCTCACCGAATCGCACTTAACGCTATCCCACAAATCGATTCGTTCACCGATAACGGCTACACCAAAGAAGAGCTCAAAATGGTGAATGAGACCCAAAAAATTATGCACAAAGATATCGAAGTGAGTGCAACCTGTGTCCGTATCCCGACACTGCGCGGTCATGCGGAAACCCTTACCCTCACATTTGACGGTGCAGTAGACGCGAATGAAGCGCGTGAGCTTTTGAGCAAAGCACCGAATATCATCGTTTTGGATACCCCAAGTGAAAACATCTACCCTATGCCGTCTCTTTGTATGGATCAAAATGAAACCTTTGTAGGACGAATCCGCAATGATATTTTTCGCGACAATGTTCTTCATATGTGGGTAGTAGCCGATAACCTCCGAGTAGGAGCTGCAACTAATGCCGTACGAATCGCCCAAAAATGGGTAGAGATGCAAGGAGAATAATATGGGTTTCATTGAAACATTATTTGAAAAAGGACTTTGGAGTTCACGTTTTATCATCATCCTAGCTGTAGTGTTTGGATTATTGGGTGCAATTGTCCTCTTTGCTATTGCCAGTTTTGATGTTTTTTACACAACATCGTATGTTATTAATACCTATGTGACCCATGCACATCCGGAAGGGTTCCATGAAAAAGTGGTCGGCGGGATCATCGGTGCGGTAGACTTGTATCTTATCGGTGTCGTTATGATTATTTTCTCATTCGGTTTGTATGAGTTGTTTATCTCCGATATCGATCCGGCAAAAGATGAACACGGGAAAGAGAACCAACTTTTGGCGGTTCATTCACTCGATCAGCTCAAAGATAAAATTTCAAAAGTTATTGTGATGGTTTTGGTCGTCGGCTTTTTCCAAAAAGTGGGACACACCGCATTTACCGGAGCGTTAGAATTGCTCTATCTTGCCCTCTCCATCACAGCCGTTGCCGTCGGTCTTTATTTTCTTAGCAAAGTAGGTCACCATGAGTAAAATTTTCGTCGATGCGTGTTTCGGCAAAGAGACCCCTTATACCCCCGTTTGGATGATGCGCCAAGCGGGACGCTACCTTCCTGAGTATATGGAAGTGCGCAAACGTGCCGGAAACTTTCTCAATCTTTGCCACGCCCCTGATATGGCTGCGGAAGTCACCATTCAGCCTGTGGATCTTGTCGGAGTCGATGCGGCAATTTTGTTCAGCGATATTTTGGTCGTTCCGAATGAAATGGGGATGAAACTCGACTTCATCAAAGGGGAAGGTCCCGTTTTTGAAAAACCGATTGCAACCGAAGAAGATTTGAATGAACTTATCGGCGGTGAAGAAGCAGCGTCTAAACTCACGTATGTCTATGAAACCATCAAAATCTTACGTGCACAGCTCGATGCACGTGACGATAACAAAGCCCTTATCGGATTCACGGGGGCACCGTGGACACTCGCAACCTATATGATCGAGGGGCAAGGGACAAAGACGTATAACATTTGTAAAAAGATGATGTACTCTAACCCTGAACTTCTCCACAAAATTCTCCGTAAAGTGACCGATGTGGTCAAGCTCTATATGGAAAAACAAATCCAATCGGGGATCGACGTCGTTCAAATCTTCGACAGCTGGGCTGCCGCCATCGAGCCGAGCCGATACGATGAGTTCTCTTGGAGCTACATGGTGGAAATCGCCGAGTACCTCAAAGAGAAATACCCTCATGTCCCTGTTATCATGTTCCCGAAAGGAATTCCTGCATTTTTAGATAAAGTGTATGGAAATTTCGACGTTTTCGGCGTAGACTGGAGCACCCCTATGGCACTTGCGAAAGAGAAACTCGGGGATCGCTACGTCCTTCAAGGGAACATGGAGCCGTGCCGTTTGTACTCCAAAGAGCAAACGACCGCGTGTGTTGAAGCGATCCAAGAGATTATGGGCGGCCATCGCCATATCTTCAATCTCGGCCACGGGATTCTCCCTGATGTACCGGTAGAAAATGCACAACACTTTGTACGTGAATGCCAAAGAGTAAGTAAAAAATAATGTCTTCCATCTTCGGTCCCGTCCACTCGCGACGTTTCGGTACATCGCTTGGGATCGACCTCTCCAGTTCACATAAACAATGCAATTTCGACTGCCTCTACTGTGAACTCGCCCCTGCGCCTGCAATGGCGCACCAGCATACGATCACTCCGGTAGAGACCATCATCACTGATTTAAAAGAATCGCTCCAGAAACACCCCTCTATTGACGTCATAACCATCACCGCCAACGGTGAACCGACCATGTATCCCTATCTTGATACCCTTGTTGATGAAATTGATACCATCAAAGGTGATATCCGGACTCTCATCCTCTCCAACAGTGCTTGCTTGAGTGAACCTAGCGTATTTAATACCCTCTTGAAACTTGACCAAGTCAAACTCTCCCTCGATGCCGCCACCCCCGAAACGTTTAAAAAAATTGATCGCCCTGCCGAGGGGATTGAGATCGGCATCATCATCGAGAGCATCACCCGATTTTCACATCTCTTTAAGGGAAGATTGTTTTTAGAGATATTGTTTGTCAAAGGGGTCAATGATTCCATCAAAGAGATCAAAGCGCTCAATCAAGTGTTACAGGGCATAGAATGTGATCGAATCGATATAGGTACCATCGACCGACCTCCTGCCTATGCCGTTCAAGGGTTGAGCTTTGAGGAACTTCATACCCTATCACACCATTTTGATTCTACTTTGCCGATTCATATCGTTTCACGTACCCATGCCTCCGCAACTCCAAACAGCTACAGTGATGAGGAGATTCTTACTACCCTAAGTAAACGACCTCTGACAAGCGATGATATTGATGCACTTTTTGATCGCGAATCCAAACAACGCTTTGCACATCTCCTAAATCAAGGCAAAATTGCTCAAATTGAACGTTCAAACGTAATCTTTTTCTCCCCTGCCGAAAATATTCATCGGAAACGCGCTAAATAACCCCGTTTTTATTGACAATCAACGTAACATAGCGTATAATTGCGCCCTCATAAACATTCCGGATTAGCTCAGCGGTAGAGTAGGTGACTGTTAATCACTTGGTCGCTGGTTCGAATCCAGCATTCGGAGCCACTTCTATTAGACAATGTCTAAACTTCCACTTTTTTTATTTTGTTTGTCTCTGCGTCATAATGGTCGCATCGATAATTTCTAAATCCCTCTACCATCCGAATAATATTTTTAATTGGTGTCGGATTAAAAAAACGGCGGATTTGATGGTTATTCACACAATCTTCACAGCGACTAAAAACGCAATGGATCGCATCACTTACAACCAAAATCGATTGATCGGGAGACATTTGTAAAATATGCTCAACGCATTGCTGACCGTTTTCAATCCCATGATCAACGACTACTACTTCATACCTATCTTTTTGATAGGCAATAAAAACTTCACCCAATGTAGATACGGTCTCAACACTACACTTTTCAATAGTATCTTCTATTAACATTTTTCGGGTTTGAAGCTGAAATCCAGGTTGGTCAATCATTAATATTTTCATGGATACATTATCGCAAAATATCCCTCAAAGTTGATTAAATCGACCTATAATCTTTTTTGACTATAATTACACTGCAAATGATTCGGATAGAGGAGTAATATGAAAGGAATTATCTTAGCGGGCGGAAGCGGAACACGCCTTTACCCGATCACCAAAGGGGTGAGCAAACAACTTGTCCCCATTTACGATAAGCCTATGATCTATTACCCACTCTCAGTACTTATGCTGGCAGGAATTACCGAAATTCTAATCATCTCTACCCCTAATGATCTTCCCCGTTTTGAAGAACTGCTGGGAGATGGGAGTGATATCGGAATGCACTTTGAATACTGTGTACAGCCCTCCCCCGACGGACTTGCCCAAGCTTTTATCCTCGGTGCTGATTTTATCGGTGCTGATGATGTTTGTTTGGTACTCGGCGATAATATTTTTCATGGTCACGGTCTCACTGAAATGCTGGCTCAATCGGTCAGAAACGTCACGGAAGATAAAAAAGCAACGGTATTCGGGTATTGGGTCAAAGACCCTGAACGTTACGGTGTTGCTGAATTTGATTCAAACGGAAATGTCCTCTCTATCGAAGAGAAACCTTCCAAGCCTAAAAGCTCCTATGCTGTTGTCGGTCTCTATTTTTACCCGAATAGTGTCGTTGAAATCGCCAAAAATGTTCGACCTAGCGATCGGGGGGAGTTGGAAATCACAACCGTCAACCAAACTTATTTGGCGCAAAATGCCCTAAAGGTAGAGCTGATGGGACGCGGCTACGCATGGCTCGATACGGGAACCCACGAATCTCTTTTAGAAGCCAGTATGTTTATCCAAACGATCGAAAACCGCCAAGGGCTAAAAGTCGCCTGTATCGAAGAGATCGCCTATGAAATGGGTTATATTACAAAAGAAAAACTATTGGAACTAGCACTTCCTTTGAGTAAAAACCAGTACGGCCAATATCTGATCCGCAGGGCCAACGAAGGAAAAACCCTCGTATGACGTTTACACGTACTAAAATACCTGATGTCGTTATTATTGATCCGAAAGTCCACGGGGATACACGCGGTTATTTTGTCGAAACGTTTCGCGCCGATAAGCTCGAAGCCTTTTTGGGATTTAACGTCCCTTTTTGCCAAGATAACGAATCTTCCAGCAGTTATGGGGTATTACGCGGTTTGCATTATCAGCTCCCGCCTCATGCACAAAGCAAACTGGTTCGCGTCATAGCGGGAGAAGTACTGGATGTCGCTGTCGATATCCGGAAAGGTTCACAGACCTTCGGTCAATATGTCGCCGTACATCTTAGCGGCGAAAACAAGCGCCAACTCTTTATCCCTCGCGGGTTTGCCCACGGATTTGTCGTCCTCTCTGAAACTTGCACATTTGCCTATAAAGTAGACAACTACTACAGCATCGAATGCGATCGCGGAATTGCTTTTAATGATCCGGCTTTGAAAATCGACTGGATTCTCCCCAATGAAAAGCTTCAGCTCTCCGCCAAAGATACTGTACAACCCCTCTTTAACGATGGCGATCATTTCGATTTTAGCGAGAGATTATATGTCTAACATTCTCATAACGGGGGCTAATGGACAGTTAGGCTCAGAGATTAGAGCATTAAGTGTTCTGTATCCTCAACACGAATTTACCTTTACCGATAGAACGACACTTGATCTTAGCAATTTGTGCAAAATGGAAAATTTTTTTGACGATAAAACTTTTGATGGGATCATTAACTGTGCCGCATACACTGCTGTGGACAAAGCCGAAAGTGAAAAAGAGCTTGCCGATACGATTAACCATCGCTTCGTCTCACTGCTTGCCAAAATCGCTAAGCGGAATCATAGTACCCTTATCCATATCTCGAGTGATTATGTCTTTAACGGACAAAATCATCGTCCTTATATCGAATCTGACCCTACCGACCCGCAAGGAGTCTATGGACGAACCAAATGTGAGGGCGAAAATGCGATCCTCTCTGTAGCACCTTCGAATACCGTCATTATTCGAACATCTTGGGTTTATTCTTCTTTCGGCAATAATTTTCTCAAGACAATGCTACGGTTAGGGAAAGAACGGGATGATCTCGGTGTCATTTTCGATCAGGTAGGAACTCCAACTTATGCTCGTGATTTAGCACAAACTATTTTAGAGATTCTCCCCATTATCAAGAATGAGTCACCTGAGATCTATCACTACAGTAACGAAGGCGTTGCAAGTTGGTACGATTTTGCCAAATCCATTTTTGAACTCTCTGGAATTACGTGTCAACTCAATCCAATCACAACCGATCAGTATCCGACCCCCGCCAAACGTCCCCATTACAGCTTGCTCAACAAAGCAAAAATCAAAACCGACTTCGAGATTACCATCCCGTATTGGAGAGATTCACTTAAAGAGTGTTTGATTACATTAGGAGAAAAACAATGAAAACCATTCTCGTCACCGGATGCGCCGGATTTATCGGGAGTAATTTTGTCCCCTATTTTCTCCAAAAATATCCCGAAGTACGACTAATAAATCTTGATCTTCTGACCTATGCAGGGAATATTGAAAATCTCTCTGAAGTTCAAAACAATGATCGACATATTTTTGTGCGAGGAGATATCTGCGATCGAGAGCTTGTTGAATCACTCTTCGAGACCTATAACATTCACGGGGTGATCCATTTTGCCGCAGAGAGCCATGTCGATAACTCCATCAAAAATCCGGGGGTATTTGTCCAGACCAACGTCAACGGCACTTTTACCCTCATCGACGTAGCCTATAAACATTGGATGGAGAAACCGTTTGTTTATCAATCAGGATACGAGGAGTGCCGTTTTCACCATATCAGTACCGATGAAGTGTACGGAACCCTCGGAGAGAGCGGTCTGTTTACCGAAGAGACCTCCTACGCCCCTAACAGCCCCTACAGCGCTTCAAAAGCGGGAAGCGATATGATTGTTCGTAGCTATCACCACACCTACGGGATGAATACGGTTATCACCAACTGCTCCAACAACTACGGTCCGAAACAGCATGATGAAAAACTGATCCCGACCATCATCCGAAAAGCCCTCTCAGGTGAAAATATTCCCATCTATGGAGACGGCAAAAATATCCGTGACTGGCTCTATGTCCTCGATCACTGCAAAGGGATTGATCTGGTTTACCATACCGGACGATGTGGTGAAGTGTATAACATCGGCGGACGCAACGAACGTAACAATAATCAAATTGCCGAACGGATCTGTACATTACTCGATGAGATGAACCCGCAAACCAACGGAAAAAGCTATCGTGAACAAATTACCTATGTCGAAGACCGAGCAGGACATGATCGCCGCTATGCTATCGACGCAACAAAAATTGAAACGGAACTCGAGTGGAGTGCCGAAGAGACTTTTGATACGGGAATCGTGAAAACGATAGAGTGGTATTTGAAAAAATACACCGACCAATGTGAGCAATAATATGAAATATCCCTCTTCAACACTCATTATCTCTGTCTACAAAGACACAGAAGCTTTGAATCTGATTCTTGAATGTGTCGATCAGCAAACGGTTAAACCCACTGAAGTCATTATTTCAGAAGATGGCGACAATCCAGACATGGCATCTTTTATCCTTCACGCGAAAGTTAAATTTCCAAATTTAAACGTAATTCATCTCACTCAAGAAGATATAGGCTGGAGGAAAAACAGAGCATTAAATCGTGCTGTAGTTACTGCAAAAAATGAGTATCTTATTTTTATTGATGGTGATTGTTTACCCTATAATACATTTATTGAAAATCACCTATTATTATCTCAAAAAAATACCATTTTAGCCGGAAGACGAATAGAGTTTAATGAATCATTATCAGATGAAATCAGACGAAAAACTATTCATTTTCATGATTTAATAAATCATTATTTCAGAAATTTGCCAACTCTACTAAAATTTAAAACCCGACATCTTGAAGAGATGTTTTATATAAATGCAAAAAATCCATTATCAAAATTACTTCGCAGAAAGGTAAAGTTTCTTTTAGGCTGTAATTGGTCGTGTTTTAAAAATGACTTATTAAAAATCAATGGTTTTGATGAAAATTTTACAGGTCCTACATACGGTGAAGATACAGATGTAGCAATGCGTTTTAAAGGGATCGGTGTAGCACTCAGATCTTGTAGATACAGCGCAAATTTGGTTCATCTGTATCATAAAAAGAATTTTAACCAAGAGCAAGCACATATCAATTATATCATTCATCATAAAAGTGTAGACGATAAGCAATATATTTGTTTAAACGGGATAAAAAAAATAACTCATAAGGGCTAACAGAGGTTCTCTCATAGCTATTGAAGAAGGTTACAATACACCATTTGATATAATTAATGGCACTTAACTAAATATCATCAATTAAAGGTTTAACATATGCATATTTTAGTGACGGGTGGAGCCGGTTATATCGGTAGTCACGTTGTTAAACAACTCCTTGAAAAAACCAGCCATGACGTAACTATTATCGACAATCTCTCTACCGGACATCAGGCAACACTTGACACGTTAGAGCAAATAGCTCTCACGTCCAAAAATGGGGACCTTCGCTTTTACCGTACCGATTTATCAAATTTTGCCGAAATTGAAAAAATATTTTTGACCAACCGATTTGATGCGGTAATGCACTTTGCCGCTTCCATTGTCGTCCCTGAATCAGTTATAAATCCTCTTAAATACTATATGAATAACACCGTAAACACTACCAATCTTATAAGAGTCTGCAATGAATACGGGGTACAAAAATTCATATTTTCCTCCACTGCCGCCGTTTATGGAGAACCTTCCGAAGTTCCGGTACGAGAGACAACACAAACCCATCCGATTAACCCTTACGGAATGAGCAAGCTCATGAGTGAGCATATATTACAAGATACCGCGGCAGCCAACTCTGATTTTAGTTTTGTTATTTTACGCTACTTCAATGTCGCCGGAGCCGATATAAATAATCGAATCGGCCAAAGCTTTCCCAATGCTACCCATTTGATTAAAGTCGCTGCACAAACGGCTTTGGCACAACGAGAAAAAATCTCCGTATTCGGAACCGATTACGATACGCCTGATGGTACATGTATTCGCGATTATATCCATGTTGATGATCTCGCTTCCGCTCATCTCAGGGCTCTTGAATACCTATCTGAGGGAAATAAAAGCGATATTTTTAATTGCGGCTACGGTCACGGGTTTAGCGTTTATGAGGTTATTGAAACGATGAAAAAAATCAGTGATATCGATTTCACGGTAGAGACTTCTCCACGCCGATCAGGTGACCCTGCCCTTCTAATTTCAGATAACACAAAAATCAAAAATATGCTTGGTTGGAAACCTTATTATGATGATTTGGCTCTGATTTGTAAAACAGCCCTCGATTGGGAGAAAAACGTATGACCAATATTATTTTATGCGGGGGATCAGGAACGAGGTTATGGCCTATCAGCCGTACTCTAATGCCTAAACAGTTCGTTAAACTTTTTGAGAACAAATCGCTCTTTCAACTCACTGTTGAGCGCAATAGTGCCGTATGTGATCAACAGCTCATCGTCTCTAATTCTGAACAATATTTTCTCGCTTTTAATCAACTTGAGGAGATTAATCAGGCGAATAATAGGTATATCCTTGAACCCGTAGGACGCAATACCGCCCCCGCCATTGCATTGGCGTGTATGTCCCTCGATCCTGACGAAATCGTCCTTGTAACCCCATCCGATCATCTTATCAAAGATCAGCACGCTTATGTACATGTGATCACCCAAGCAGCCAAGTTGGCATCAGACGATTATTTAGTGACATTCGGTATTACCCCGACATTCCCCGAAACTGGATTTGGATACATTGAAGCATCTGGTGAAGATGTTAAAGCTTTTCATGAGAAACCAACTCTTGACATCGCCAGAAACTATGTAGAAGCAGGTAATTATTATTGGAACAGCGGTATGTTTTGTTTCAAAGCAGGCCTATTTTTAAATGAATTAGAAAAATTTAGCCCCGAAATTTTCAGTGCCTCTATGCTCGCTTATAACAATACAGTTAAAAGCAACATAACTAGAATCAAGTATGAGGATATGGAAGCCATTCCTGATAATAGTATCGATTATGCCGTTATGGAACAAAGCAATCGCGTCAAGGTAATTCCCTCATCAATCGGATGGAGTGATGTGGGAAGTTTTGATGCACTTAGTGAGGTGATGAGCAATGATGAAAACAATAATTTCATCCTCTCAGACAAACCGGTCAATCTTATTGATGTCAAAGATCTCATTATCATCGATACCGAAGATGCCCTACTCATCAGCCATAAAGGCTCATCCCAAAAAGTAAAAGAGATCGTTCAGCACTACAAACAATCCAACCCGGAACTCACCCATATCCATCGAACGGCGCATCGTCCTTGGGGAACCTATACGGTACTCGAAGACACTGCCGGCTACAAGATTAAGCGTATTATGGTCAAACCCGGCAAACGGCTTAGCCTCCAAAAACATTTTCACCGTAACGAGCATTGGATTGTCCTCAGCGGCACGGCAACCGTTACTGTAGGAGATAAAACTTTTTCCGTACACCCCAATGAATCTACCTATATCAAAGCCGGTGAAATCCATCGCTTAGCAAATTTGGGTAAAATACCTTTAACTATTATCGAAACACAGGTTGGTGAGTACACCGGTGAAGACGATATCGTAAGAATAGAAGATGATTTTGATCGAGAAGGAAATGAATGAGTAACCCAAAAGTAGCTCTTATTACAGGTATCACAGGACAAGACGGCAGTTATTTAGCCGAATTTTTGCTCAAAAAAGGGTACATAGTTCACGGTATCAAGCGTCGAACATCTCTTTTTAATACCGACCGTATCGATCATCTTTACCAAGACCCGCATGTCGATAACCGAAATTTATTTCTCCATTACGGTGATATGACCGACAGTATGAATCTTACCCGTATCATCCAAGAAGTGCAGCCTGATGAGATCTATAATCTCGCTGCAATGAGCCATGTTCATGTCAGTTTCGAAACACCCGAATACGTTGCTAATGCTGATGGAACAGGAACTCTCCGTATCCTTGAAGCGGTTAAACTGCTAGGTCTCAGCCAAAAAACAAAAATTTATCAGGCATCAACATCAGAACTTTACGGTAAAGTTCAAGAAACTCCTCAGAGCGAAACAACTCCTTTCTACCCACGTTCACCCTATGCCGTGGCTAAAATGTACGCGTATTGGATCACCGTCAACTACCGTGAAGCGTATGGAATGTTTGCGTGTAACGGTATCCTTTTCAATCACGAGTCTCCCGTACGAGGAGAGACATTCGTCACCCGTAAAATCACCCGTGCCGCATCCAAAATCGCACTGGGGCTTCAGGACAAACTTTATCTAGGGAATCTCGATGCTAAACGGGACTGGGGACATGCCAAAGATTATGTCCGCATGATGTGGATGATTCTCCAAGCCGAAGAAGCTGAAGACTGGGTAATCGCAACAGGTACGACAACAACCGTCCGTGATTTTGTCCGTATGGCATTTGCCTATGCCGGAATCACTTTAGAATTTCGAGGAGAGGGAGTGGATGAAAAAGGATATATCACAGCCTGCACCAATCCTGATTACCAAGTCGAAATCGCTAAAGAGGTAGTAGCGGTAGATCCCCGCTACTTCCGCCCTACGGAAGTTGATCTTCTCTTAGGTGACCCGACTAAAGCAGAACAAAAACTAGGATGGAAACGGGAGTACCAACTCCAAGAACTTGTCGATGATATGATGAAATCCGATCTCAAGCTGATGACCAAAGATGTCTACCTCCAAGAAGGCGGGTACAAAACAATGAGTTATTACGAGTAAATGATGGATAAAAACAGTAAGATTTATGTAGCCGGTCATCGCGGACTGGTTGGAAGCGCTATTATGAAAAATCTTGAATCACGTGGGTACAGTAACATTATAACTCGTACCCACAGTGAGCTTGATTTAACAAACCAATATGCTGTTTCTGAATTTTTCGCTGATGAAAAACCTGAGTTTGTATTTTTAGCGGCAGCAAAAGTGGGTGGGATTGTAGCCAATAATACCTATCGCGGCGAATTTATCTATGATAATTTGATGATTCAGAATAACATCATCCACCAAAGCTACGTTCATAATGTCAAAAAAATGATGTTTTTGGGAAGTACTTGTATTTACCCTCGTGACTGCCCTCAGCCTATGAAGGAAGAGTATCTCCTTACTGATACTTTGGAATATACCAATGAGCCGTATGCCATTGCTAAAATCGCCGGCATTAAAATGTGCGAGAGCTATAATCTCCAATACGGCACCAACTTTATCAGTGTTATGCCGACGAATCTTTATGGTCCTAATGATAACTTTGATCTTGAAACTTCTCATGTATTACCAGCCCTCTTACGCAAGATACATGAGGCCAAAATAAGCGAAACTCCACGTGTTGAAATTTGGGGAAGCGGTAAACCGATGCGTGAATTTCTCTGGTCTGAAGATATGGCAGACGCCTGTGTATTTCTGATGGAAACACGTGATTTCAAAGATACATTCAGTACAACCAGCGAAATCCGAAACACCCATATCAACATCGGAAGCGGTGTCGAAATAAGTATCCATGACCTTGCGTATCTTATTCGTGAGATCGTCGGCTATAACGGCGAGCTTTATTTCAATGCAACTAAACCCGATGGAACGATGCGTAAACTCACCGATGTGAACAAACTCCATGCACTTGGTTGGAAACATACGGTAGAATTACGCGACGGAATCACACAAATGTACAATTGGTATAAAACTCAAAAAGGAACTATTTAAATGTATCTATTCACCTCCGAAGTGGTCTCTCCCGGGCATCCCGATAAATGCGCCGATATCATCGCCGACAGCATCGTCGATCGTCTTATCATCGGTGATCCGAAAAGCCGTGTTGCAAGCGAAGTGTTTGTTGCAGGGAAA
>DATDUY010000098.1:0-4896 GCA_035290165.1 Sulfuricurvum sp.
GGTTGCCAAGAAGGACAGAAATCACTCCGATACTGACAGTGTAGCGGATGGATATCTCTTCAAATACGACTGCTTCGGCAGCGGTCGTATCACATATCTTTTGTCCAAGGAGCAGAGCTTCTTCTTTGCTTGTTGTGGGAAGCAAGATCATAAACTCCTCTCCCCCGAACCGAAAAATATAATCCGATTTACGAAGTGTTTGTTCCAAGATCACTGAAAAATGTTTAAGTACCACATCTCCTATTGCGTGGCCGTAGGTGTCGTTAATATCTTTAAAGTGGTCCAGATCGCACATCATCAGAGAGAAACCTCTCCCGGTTGCCTTGGAGATATCGAGCTTGTTGATCATGATTTTATCAAACAGCCGACGGGTCAGGAGATGGGTGAGAGGGTCTTTGGCACTCTCTTCGATCTCGTTGAGGAACGCAATCTCATTTCCGATTTCAAGGGAATAGTAATCGAGTCGCTGCAGGAGATGGATAAGGGTCGCGGGGTGAAATGTTTTGTTCCGGCAATAGTTGACGATGTTTGCGGCCAGATCATGAAGATTGATGTGGAGCTTTTCGATCACTTTGAAATGGGTCGTCGAGAGGAGATAGGAGGTCGTAGTACTGCGCATCCACTGCCCAAATTCGCAGAGATTTGGATTAAGTTCGGGAGGGGTAACGCTAAATTCATTCTCGTTTTGCTGGACATAGCGAATGAGGTTGAGTATCCATCGGATATGGGATTCATAATGGACCATAAACTTTTTATCGGGCATGAGTGCGATATGGGAGAGGCGGAGCTCATTTTTAAGGGTAAGCTGTTTTAGAAATTTTTGCAGATACAAAACGCTAATCCGATTTTCATGCCCTGCGAAATAGTGGTTGATTGCGGCAATATTTTCAAAATCATGCTTTTCTGCAAGACTGCCGAGAAGTTTGCGGGCGACGGTGATGAGTTCACTGTATAAAAAAAGATAGGATATCTCATGTTCAATGGTAAAGTGTACCAGCGTATGGGTATTTTGTTCGATATTTTCTTTCGATGGGGAAAGGAGAAGATCCAAAAACAGTTGTTTATGTTCACTTAATGCCTGAGTATAGAGCCGATCATCCGAGTCGCTGGCCTGTATGCTCTCTATATTGATACCAAAATCGTGAACACACTCTCGAATATTCGGAAAATACTGTTGAATCGTTAACATAGGAACCCTCTTTATTGGATGAGTTTTATGAAGTATTGTAACGAAAAATAAGAGTAATTAATAAAAATGCTTATCCACAGAAAACAGGAGTTTTAGAAACTCCTGTTTTGATACTATTTTAATGTAGCGATATGGGCTGCAACAGCTTTGAGATCGTCATCGCTCAACCCCTCAAGAGAAGCCTGCATAGTCGCTTTTTGTTCACCGCCGAACGACCCGCTTCTGTATCCTGTTAGTTTGCTCAATGCGCCAGCGTCTCCGGCAATCGCTTTTCCGGAGATAGAGGCTTCTTTACCGTCAACACCGTGGCATTCGGCACATTTAGCCCCAAAAAGTTTGGCTCCATCCGCAGCACTCAATGCTGATCCTCCAAGAACCGCTAAAACAAGTAACTTTTTCATCATTCTCATCACCTCCAAAGTGTAGGGGATTATTGTAGCATAAAACCTATTTCACTCTAGCGGATAAAATCGATGACACCCATAACGATTTCGACACCGATTAAGATAATAATGATCCATTCTAAAAACTCACTCTTTTTATGGTTAATAATGTCCATTACCAGCATCACGTCCTCTTTAATTTGGGAGAGTTTTGAGAGAGCAATCTCATGCCGATCGTTGAGTTCCAGGATAAAGGCAAGGCGGGTGTAGAGGAGTTCCGCCTCTTCGTTGTCCCACAGAATATTCGGTTTGTCGAGCAACAGCAGATTGCTCACCATATCGTGGCGGGTGAGGGCGAGCCGTTTGGCAAACTGCATTAGATGGGAACGGCGGCTGATGGAAAACGTATGGATCGATTCTACGATACGGCGGCTTTGGGAGAAGAGGGTGTCGAGCCGTTTTTCATAATGCTCTAAGCCGACACTCTGGCTGATGGCAAGGGCGATAACATTTAGACTGAGGGTCGAGGCTTCACGCATTACTATCGCTTCATTCGTCACTTCAAAAAGGGTACTCAACGTGGGATCGAGGCGGATCGGGTAATCTTGGGTGATAAGGTTCGTCGTATCGAGTGAAATCCCTAATAAAACTAGGGCATCGAGTATCCCTTTTTTTTCCTCAGCAATCAGGGTAAGGACACCAAACGGAGCCAGAACGACGTGCAGAGTATTATTTTTGCCGTAATAGCCGTTTTCTACCCCGCGACTCAGTGTCATGTCCAGCGCGTATTCAACGGTTCCTGTTGTGAGGGTATGGTTCAGATAGAGGGAAAGTAAATACATGGTCGTACCTTTAACCGAAAATTGGTTTGATTTATTGTATCATCCCTTTATTACAATGAGGTGATAATGCAAACTAAAATAGCAGTCGGATTACTAGGGTTATGGTTGAGTTGGAGTCCTGTTTCAGCTGATGTTTCAGAGATGATTTTTTATCCGCAAGCCGATTTCTCGGAGGGTATTTTTCACTTTAATTATCAAGGTGAAAAAAATAAAAATTACGGATTTATGTTTGAGAAAGGGTTTGATGCGGATCGTATCGTGTATGTCCGTCCCGCCACGCATACTATTGAAAAAACAAAAGAGGGGATGACAAAGCTCTCTTTTGCCAATACCGATCGCTACTCCTATCTTCAGCGTGCCTTTAAAGATGACTTTTTAGTCTCTGAGGAAAACGGTATCGTGAAGATTCTCCTTAGCGGAGGGGATTGCAAAGGGAGTCCTGATTGTGTTACGGCGGAGAATATCCTCACCGTCAATGTTCCCAAAGGGTACGGTGTTCGAAAATATCAGGGGTTGGATCAAGACCTTAACCCTCTCAAAAATTCGCAATGGGATCGCAAAGGAAATACCTATACCCTCACTGCCCGTGATGTCAAAGGGGCATGCGTCATGATGGAATTGGAGAAACTCAAGCCGGGACAAAGCATTGTTGCGATGGCAGATCCGATTAAGCCTGTAGCACCTGTAAAAGCAGCAGAGGTGATAAAACCGGTTATCGTAGAGCCAAAAGCTCCTGTGGTGATAGCGGCGGTAGAACCGAAAGTAGAAGAGACCGCTGCAGCAGTCGAAAAGCCGATACCGGAAAAATCGGTTGCGGCGGTATCATCTCCGGCTCTCTATTTTCGAAATTTTCAAATATTTGAGAGCAGAGTGGTCGCTCTAAGTGAAGTGGGCAAAACGCGTTTACGCGAATGGGCACAGCTTTTTAAAGCAGGGGGATATAAATCGGTAACCATCAACGGCTATACCGATAATATCCCTCCTCAACGGCTTAAGGCACAATATGCAACGAATGATATCCTCTCCGAAGCACGTGCCAAAATAGTGGCCGATTATCTCGTGAGCCAAGGGATTGATTCGAGTGTTGTTACCGTTAAAGGGATGGGAGATGCCAATCCTGTAGCTTCAAACGAGAACGAAGAAGGCCGATCTAAAAATCGTCGTGTAGAGTTTATACTTAACTGACGTTACATCTGCTCGTAAAGATCGAACAGATCGATCCCATCCGGGAGACGCGGTTTGCCGTCACGGAAAGAGCGGGTGTGGGCAATGAGCCGTTTGAAATGTTTGCGCAGATGGTAGGCATCGGGAACATTGGGGCGGAACCAATCCCCTTTGGCACTAAAGAGCCAGTCTATCGCCGACTTGATATCGAGGAGGCTATATCCCCCCGTGTCGATGAGGAGTTTGATTTGTGCCGCCCAGCTCAAAACATCAAAAGGTTCTTCGAATTGGGGATCGATAGAGGCGAGGTGGCGGATGAAGTATTGCGCCATTTCAAACTCTTCGGTAGTCGGTTTAGCCTCTGCGAGTGCTTGCGCTGAGGCAACAACCGGAGCATTGGAAGAAATCTCGCGCCGTATCCACCTCTCAAACTCTGCACACCAGTCAAAAGAACGGTTGTTTTTAGAGCGTTGGTAAAGGGTAAAGTCCTCAAACAGTTCTCGTCGCAACCCCTCCCGATCACACAGTTCCAGTGCAAAAGCATGCAGTTCCTCATGGGTTTCGTTCGAGAGGTTAAGAAAATAGCTGCTGTCACTGTACTCCGTTGCGGTGAGCGCCATGGCGGGAGATGCCGATACGGCAATCGGAGAAAAGGTGTAGTAGATCATCACCCCTTGGTCGGTTTTGCGTCGGAGGGTTTTTAGAACCCCTTTTTTTACCAGTGCATCGAGCGCTTCGATCACTTCTCTGGGGGTATGCCGAAGCGCTTGTGCGAGGGTAGATGCGTCGATATCCCTCGGTTTATCTCCCCATTGCTGCGTATGGCGGGCGATGAGAGGGATGAGGGCACGTTCCATGAGACTCAAATCATCTCGATCGATCAGGGATGAGGGGAGGATAATCATTTTTCTTTTACCGAGCGGAGAAGTTTGGCTTTGAGAGGTGCGGCCAAAGTCTCATTTTTGGAGCGCTCGCGGCGGAGAATTTCGTTACGGTACTCGTGGGTAACACGGGCTTCAAAGAGGCTTCGATCCAACGAGACATAGTCGTAAATCCATCGTTTCGTAAGGACTTTAACGACGTTAATATCGGTCTCATCGAGGAGAGGTTTCTCTTCGTTCGCGTGCTTGATCGACGTAAAACGGATCGCCTCAAACCGCTCCAATGCACTTTTATCCCCATCTCTTATCAAGCTCACATCCCGTCTGATATCGTACATCAGGCGGTATAAGTTTTCTGCACGCTCACGCGCTTCCTGATCGATAGGGGTGAGGGTTTGGGTTTCGAACTCTTCGGCAATGAGGGCTATTTTTTCAAA
>DATDUY010000099.1:0-3706 GCA_035290165.1 Sulfuricurvum sp.
TTAAAAAAGAGCAGATGGGGCATGATCTATGAGCCAATTGAAGCAACTTTTAGCACACCATAACGTAAGTGTTCCCGACGATTTTTTGGAAAAAATCGGGCAGTATAAAGCACTGCTGGAGAAATGGAACAAAGTTCATAATCTCACCGGAGCCAAAACCCTCCAGCAAATCGATCAATTTATCTTGGATGCGCTTATCCCTCTCACGTTTCTCCCTTCCGTTAAAAAAGCGATGGATATCGGAACGGGTGCCGGATTTCCGGGGATGATCTTGGCAATCGCACTGCCGCAAACCCATTTTACCCTCGTTGAACCTCTCAGCAAACGTGCCAGCTTTTTACAGTTTGTTAAGGCGGATTTGGGTTTGAGTAATGTGGATGTCAAAGCGCTCAGAGCAGAACAGCTGGAGAGCGAACCCTACGATCTGATCACGTCGCGCGCCGTTACCGATACCCAGATGCTTTTAAAACTCTCCGAACCGTTTTGTACGGAGGGAACCCTTTTGCTCTTTTACAAAGGGGAAAAAGTGTATGATGAAATCGATACAACACTCGATTACAAAATCATTGAGGCGGAAAATCGCCATTATCTTCTCATAAAGAGATAACTATGCTAAAACTATTATTATTGGTCGGAGTTTTGGTCGGGGTCTATTACCTTTTTTTCAAAAAGAAAAAAAGTCTCACCCCCCCATCATCAGACAATTCTCAGGAAGAGGCAATGATCCCTTGTGCTCACTGCGGCACCTACGTACAAGTCAAAGAGACATTTATGCGTGATGGTAAATACTATTGCTCGCGCGAATGTATGGAAGGTTAACAATGCTGTTATTCGGTCATCCTTATGTTCCATCACTGCCGTTTTACCACATTGACTCGATTGAGGCGTTGCGGCACACCCCCTCAAATTCAGTCGTTGCCCTCTTTTTTACCCCTGAAAATCTCGATATTATCGAACACCTTCGCCAAAACAGCGTCCGTTTCGGACTTCACGTCGAAACTTCTGTTGATGCCGTTATCGGCGAAAATCTGGGGGCTTCTTATCTGATCGTTCTCCCTAAATACGCCCAAGAGATTCAAAAAGTGGCGGAACACTACCTTTTTGATGCCAAAGTATTGGGATATATCGATACGGAAAAAGATTTAGAAATTTTAATCGAAATGGGGCTTGACGGAGCTATCTTCGCCGAGGCAATGATAAAGGTTAACTCCTAGTCAACCCATTCCCGTTTGAGATCTTTATCGAGGCACGCCAAAATCTCATATCCGATTGTCCCGACGGCGCTGGCATACTCATTGGCATTATCAAAAATTTTAAGCTGTTCTGTATCGCTTGAAAAACTGGCGCTGTCCATCGAGATACGACCGCGAAGAGCTATCCCCTCCGGTGTCGTGTAGCGGTTCGACGCAAGCCGATCCAATCCGTTCGCATACCCTAGATCATAGGTACTGACGACCTCATCCGCTGAAGCTTCATAAAGACCGTTGTATCCAACCCGCTCACCCGCTTTTAATACCCGTGTTGCCATTTTATCTCCCCATAAAGAGAGGACACTTCTAAGCGGAGGCTGCGGTAAGCTTGTATCCATTTGCAAACATCCGTACAAGGCAATCCCAACCCGAACCATATCATCCGTGCATATAATGGAGCGAAACGTCCCCGCTGAATTGGAGATATGAAACCGAAGCTGCCACCCTTGCTTTTTGGCTAGTTGTGCAGCTCTCTCTTTCAGTGTATCAAATATTCGACGCTGCCAGAACCATTCTGAACTGAGGGTATCGGCAGCACGTAAATGGCTCATGATCCCGATACAGACAAGGCCTCTTTTTGCCATTTTTTCAAAGGCTGCTTCGAGTTGTTCAGGGGCAATGCCGTTGCGGTGCATCCCCGTATCGATTTTCAGCTCAACTCGCGCACCGCTCGGATAGGCGGATATCTCCTCAATCGAATTGAGTGCATAACTGAATTTCGGATGAACATGGGTCGGTATTTGCCCCAATATCAAGACATTATCAAAGTACTTAACAATCTCTTCGGCTTCACGTTCTAAGCGTACCACCGCTTGAGTAACTCCGTATTCTGATGCCGCTCGTGCTATCATCTCAGCGCCGTGACCGTAGGCGTTATCTTTTAAAACGACCGCTATTTTATCTTTTCCACCGACTTGGTGTGCGATAATGTCAAGATTATGAATCAATGCCTTATGGCTTAATTTTATTGTTCCCATAGTGGTATTATATTGCAAGGATTGTTAATGCGTTATTTCCCCGCCGAATTTGAACCTCAAAGTTTTGTACAACTCATTTTTCCCCACCCTCAAAGTGATTGGGCACCCTATCTCGAAGAGGCGCGAGCATGTTTTGTCAACATTGCTTCTTCTGTTGCCCGCTATCAGCCCTGCCTCATTGTGTGTGATGATGTGGATCTCGTCAAAAGCTATTTTAACTCTCATGAAAATCTGATTTTCGTAGCGTACCAAAGTAATGATACATGGGCACGTGATTGCAGTGCTTTGAGTGTGATCGATGAAGATGAAGACGAGCCTCTGCTCCTTGATTTTACCTTCACTGGATGGGGAGGAAAGTTTGATGCCACGCGGGACAATGAAATGAGTTCTGCACTCTCAAGTGTTTACGGTGCACCGATGGAAAAGATCAATCTTATCTTAGAAGGGGGCGGAATCGAAACCAATGCTGCCGGAAGCCTCCTTACTACTGCGGAGTGTCTCCTTAATCCGAATCGTAATCCTCATTTGGATAAAAAAGGGATGGAAAAAGAGCTCAAAAAACAGTTTGGGGTAGAGCAGATTTTATGGTTAAATCACGGCTACCTCGCAGGAGACGACACCGATAGCCATATCGATACCCTCGCCCGTTTTATCGATACCGATACAATTATGTACGTTAAATGCGACGATAAAACCGATGAGCATTACGATGCACTGAAAAAAATGGAAGCCGAGTTAAAAGCACTGCGTGACATCGATGATGAACCCTTTAACCTCATCGCATTACCGATGTGTACACCTGCTTTTTACGATGACGAACGACTTCCGGCTACGTATGCCAACTTTCTCATCATCAATGACGCTGTCCTTTTGCCGGTCTATAACGATCCGCACGATCAAGAAGCGATCGACATCTGCAAAAAAGCATTTTATGGGCGTGACATCATCCCTATCGACTGTTCCGTCCTCATTCGACAACACGGATCACTCCACTGCGTTACGATGCAGTTTCCTGAAGATATTTCCTTACGAATGGAATAATAAAGAAAACCCTGAGTAGAGGAAATAGCCCGAAGCTGCCAAAAGTGTCAGAGTTAAAATGATTTGTTTACTATTTAATTTCATAGACAAAAGTATAACAACTTAACACTAATGTAACACTTCTTTCCTACAATTCTTCATATTTACTTAAGGATTTAAAGTATGAAGAAGTTTAGCCTCCTCTCTTTGGCTGCGGTTGCTGCCCTTGCCACTGAACCTGTCACGATTCAAAAAATCACCGTTGAAGCTTCTGCACCTAAAGGCGATACAAAAAGTATCAATACAGACGAGATCGTCAAATTTTCTCGCCAATCCGATCTGGGAGAAATGCTCTCAGGTTCGCTCCCTGAAATCACCCACGTCCGCACCTCAGCTATCGGTAATGACATCGTATTGCGCGGTTTCAAAAAAGACAATCTCAATATAACTATCGATGAT
>DATDUY010000100.1:0-4627 GCA_035290165.1 Sulfuricurvum sp.
ACATGTCACTTTTTATACAAAAAAAGCTTTCATTTCCAGTCAAAATGGAAGATGCGGGTGCAAAGCGCTTGGCAGCATTTTTCGGGGTTGGATTTACCGTCGCGTTACTGATCGCATATTGGCTGAATGCGGATTTGGCAGTTTTGATAATCGGCGGAATATTTTTATTCTGTGCTTCCTTGGAGCTGCTATTCGGATATTGTGTCGGATGTAAAATTTATTACATTACAAAAAAACTTTATCCGAAAGGATTTGAATAATGGCAGCCCTCTCGTCAAAAGCGATATACGGCCTTGCCGCGATGCATGTACTCTCTCATGCTCCTTATGGAAGAGCGATGCAGGTGAGGGAAATTTCGGCAATGACACAGATTTCACATGGGTATCTTGAGCAGCTTCTCTCGATTTTACGACGCAACCATCTGGTAAGCAGTATTCGCGGAGCTTCGGGAGGGTATAAGCTCTCCCGAGCCAGCCATGAGATCGAAGTCATTGAGATTATCGAAGCGTTGGAAGGCCCTTTTTACAAAGTAGAAGGGAATATGGGGTCAAGTCTGATTTTAGAATATTTTTGGGGTGATATAGAGAACAAGATGCGTGCTCTGTTCGGGATGAAACTTTCCGAACTGGATCAGGCGTATCAGCCCCATTATTATGAAATATAAGAGGGGTGCCTTAGCGTTGCAGATTGCGTTTTGTTTCAATTAACCTACGGTTCTGCACCATAATGGTTTCAATTTCCTGCGCATTTTTTCCGAGGAAAACCTGTTCCATTGAAGCATTGTACTTGGCATTCACTTCCTGATAGAAATCTTGCAAGCTAGAACTTTTACTATTCACCGAGGTGGTTTTATATAAAGGTTGGACACGAAGTTTTTCTTTGGGAGCATATTTTGCCAAGACAGCTTCACTTGCTTTGTTGATGCGCATACGGTACTCATTTTAAATTGGATTTGTATTTTCTTAGTAGAGTACAAGCAAAAAACGTACCTAAAATTATCACTTTATTGATCTCAAACGAAGTCATTTATGGGGTAAAATACGAGAATGAATATTACCGCATTAATTCTTATTGGAGCTTCGACAGGCGGTCCCGGTCGAATTTATTCGATACTCTCTTCGCTTGATAGCCAGTTTGAGGGCACCATTATCATTGCACAGCATATGAGCGCCCCTTTTATCCCCAGTTTTGTTCATCAAATGCAATCGATAACACCACTTCCTATCTGGGCCGTTACCCATCCTCTCAAACTGGAAAGAGGTGAAATCTATATCTGTTCGATAACGTCTCGTCTCATTCAAAAAGAGGGGCAAATTTGGCTGGAACCTATGGAGGAGGGGGATTACCCTTATAATCCTCAAATTGATTTATTATTTTCATCGGCATCACAACTCTCACCTAAACTAAAACGCTTAGGTGTCATCTTGACAGGGATAGGGGATGATGGAGCACTGGGATCGTTATCGCTGTATGAATCGGGGGGAGATTGTCTTTTTGAGAGTGAAGAGAGTTCTATCGTCTACGGTATGCCTCGCCGTGCAAAAGAGTTGGTATGCAACGGTAATGTAGGATCGATCGATGAAATTATAGAGCGGATAAAAGAGTACGGAGGGGTGGATGTTCGGATGGTTTAAATCAAAAAATCTTCCAGTATCCCTAGAAAAAACCACTCAAAAGGTGGAGACTTTTATCGATCCGAATGAAGTTTTAGAGAAATTTACCGCTATCACCGGTATTCATTTTAAAAATAAAGAGTCGATTACTACCTCCAAACTGATTCATTTTTGCCGGAATCATCACCTTTATTCTTTTGAGGAACTCTATTCGAGTATTCAAAATGATTGTCTTATTTTGGAAGCGCTGATTAATGTTTTGACTGTGAACGAAACCTATTTTTTCAGAGAATCACGCCAAATTAATTTCTTAGCCGATAAAGTTGTACGTAATAGTGAAAAAGTACGTATTTTATGTGCTCCCGGTTCAACAGGAGAAGAGCCTTATTCGATTGCGATGGCTTTGCTGGAGAGGGGAATTTTAGCGCAGAGGATGGAAATAATTTCCTTGGATATTAACAGTGATGTTGTTGTATTGGCGAAAGAAGGGCGCTATAGTGCGAGATCACTTCATAAAACTCCACTCTCATTGCAGGAAAAGTATTTTACTAAAGAAGAGAGTTTCTTTACTATTTCGGATGATGTTAAACGTCTCGTGAGCTTCTGTACACTCAATATTTTTGATGATCAACTTTTTGAATTGGGAAAATTCGATACGATTTTTTCACGTAACATGTTGATCTATTTTGATGAACCGACGGTTATACGTGCAGTTGATCGGCTTGCTCGACTTGCCCGCACTAAAGAGTCGTACCTCTTTTTCGGACATGCCGATTTTGTCAAAACTCCCCCTCCATTGATTGAACATTATGAAGAGGGGATCAAATTTTATACAGTCGGTTAAAGCCCTTCGTTGAGGACATACCATAGCCGTTCACACTCTTTGTCATCTAAAAAAAGGGTGGAAGCATTGGTATAGAGCCACTCCAGTCCCTTGGGATTGATGGAGAGGGTGTGGGAACAGTTTTGGTGGGCGGGTAAAAAAGCCCGAATCAGGGAGATATCCTCTTCGATAGGAAGGTCACAGAAAAAGCAGTCAAGTTCCCGATGGAGCCGTCCCTCATGATCGAGCAGCCGGACATACGATTCGATGGCGACCCGTTTGGGATTTTGATCTCTCCAGCGGAGTGATGCATCGCTAAGAAGATTAAAATAAAACTCTCCGATGGACTCGGAATCTTTGAGATGGGGATGAAAGAGGGTGATAAACTGCTGCCACAGACGGAGCCGTTCATACTGACCCATCCACCCAAATCCGAGATGGATGACATCTTTCATACGAGGAATTGAGGATTTTAGAGAGAGTTCCGCTTCAAAATCGATTTTAAATCCCATATTGATAGGACTGTGACGTGCTCCGTAGAAACGATAAAGGGTCTGTAAGCTTTCCTCGGCTATTATGGTGACGATCATATCTTCTTCACGTGCTCTGGTCAGTTTGATAATAAAGCCCTGCATCTTTGGTTCTACTTTACACGTTTCTTTTCAAATTATTCATTAGTTCCTGTCATTTTAACCTTTTTTAACCTGAGTATTGTTAAAATAAGAAAATTTCATCTCCCTTTAAACTACTTATGTTTAAAAAGAGATTAAAAAATAACAATTTGCCAAATTTTCTGGTGAAAGGTGACGATTAGAGTGGAATACCAAGACCTATTACGATCATTTAAAGACAACTGCGGATTTGGTTTGATAGCAAATATCAAAAACCGACCTTCGCATGAAAATTTGGAAAACGCGATTACCGCGCTAGAGCGTATGATGCACCGTGGTGCAGTAGCGGCTGATGGGAAAACGGGTGACGGAAGCGGATTGCTTTTGTCGCTTCCTCATGAGTTTATGCGATCAACTGCACAGGAAGCAGGTGTAGAACTCCCTGAAATGTATGCGGTAGCAGTAGTCTTCACCCAAAATAGTTCAAATTTGACCCATTTTGAAAAAATTTGTAATGACAATGACCTTAAAGTGGTTTTGAATCGTGTCGTCCCCATCGATACCAATGCCCTCGGTGAACAGGCGCTTGCCTCGTTGCCGAAAATTCATCATATTTTTATTACCCCGAACTCATTGATGGCATCTCAGCGTTTTGATGCGTTGTTGTATCTTAGCCGTAAAGAGATCGAACATGCCCTTATAGAGGATCAGGATTTTTACATTGCCTCCATGTCGGCTAGCGTTGTATCGTATAAAGGTTTGATTATGCCGACGCATATCAAAGAGTTTTATACCGATTTGCAAAACGAAAATTTTAAAATCTCTTTTGCCCTTTTTCACCAACGTTTCTCTACCAATACCCTCCCTAAATGGCGATTGGCACAACCATTTCGTGCGGTTGCCCATAACGGTGAGATCAACTCGGTTGAAGCGAACCGTTTTAACGTTGCGGTTAAATCCGAATCGATCAAAAGTGAAGTGTTCACCGATGAAGAGATCGCTCGTCTTTTGCCGATTCTCCAACCGGGTGGGTCGGACAGTGCGAGTGCCGATAACTTTTTTGAGTTTTTAATCATCAACGGAATGGATTTTTTCAAAGCAGCGCGTGCGATTATCCCTGCACCGTGGCAAAATGCGCCTCATATGGATCCACAGCTTCGTGCATTTTATGAATATCACTCGACCGTTTTCGAAGCATGGGACGGTCCTGCGGCATTCTCTCTCACCGATGGACGCTACATCGGATGTGTCCTTGACCGTAACGGTCTTCGCCCCTCTAAATACATTATTACCCATGATGACACACTCCTTATTGCCAGCGAATACGGTGTTATCGATATCCCTGAAGATCAGATCAAAGAGCGCGGACGTCTGCAATCGGGTCAAATGATCGGGTTGGATTTAAAATTCGGGAAAATACTTAAAGATGAAGATATTAACCAATTTTTAAAATCTTCCAACCCTTATATGAAATGGCTCAATGAGCATATGATCTATCTTCAAGAGCATGTGGATGAACAATACATTACCCGCTGTGAGTATGATGTTTCCAATTTAGTAGAGCGTCAACGCTATTTCAA
>DATDUY010000101.1:0-5151 GCA_035290165.1 Sulfuricurvum sp.
CCTGTTCCGAAGCGCTCCGAGCAAGCGATACGCCAAACTGACGGTACACTTGCTGGGTAAAACCTGAGCAATCGGTACGCCCTCCCTCTTTGTCCCCAAATCCATAGGGGGTCCCCAGAAAATCTTTCGCACGAGAAAGAACTTTTTCTTTAACATTTTTAAAATTTTTGATGATTTTTTGCGGTACGTTTTTAGAGACTTCTACGACTTTAACCTCATCCGGACAAAGTGCTGCGGAAGCAATGGGAGCAGGTTTGGCAACCACCAGAAAAGGCTTAGACTCTTCTCCGATCAAATCGGTATCAACTTTGGTATTTTTCAGAATAGTCGTCTCTGCCGAAGCTATTGTTTTAACAACCGGTTCAGGTGGAGGAGTCGCTTTGGAAACAAGAGTTTTAGGGATATTTTTTATAAATGAAAGGTCTTCATCATTCAGAGAATCATTTGTTTTTTTTAATTCTCGTTCGTATTCTAAAAAGAGGGATGGCTCACGCCGCTGCGAATCAGCAAGAGCCGCTGTTGTCAGTAGAATCAATGATAACATTGTGCGCCTTATCAGCATTAACCCTCCTCATTTTTCTGCGTTATAGTCATTATAGATTAAAAAGCTTTAGTTTTTTTTATAATACGCTAATTTAACGTAGCGTTATGGTACACTTTCTTCAAAAACAAACGGATAACACAGCATTATGAGAGAAGCGATTGTATTACTAAATATGGGCGGTCCCAACAATTTAGGTGAAGTTGAAATGTTTTTACATAACATGTTTAACGATCCCTATATTATACGTACAAAAAGTTCTCTTCTACGTCGCTTTATCGCCGGAATGATCACCCTGACGCGTGCCGAAAAATCTCAGAATATATATCGGCAAATCGGTGGAAAGTCTCCACTCGTCGGGCATACTTGCAGATTGGTTGAATCGTTACAAAAAAATCTCGGAAATGAGATTATTGTTGATTTCGTTATGCGCTACACTCCTCCTATGGCGAATGAAGTATGTACACGGCTGAAAGAGCAGGGGATAGAAAAAGTCTACCTCATCCCTTTGTATCCTCAATACTCTTCTACCACTACCCAATCCTCACTGGATGATTTCGAAACAACTGCCCACGCAATCGGCTGGAATGTCATAACGGTTGAAATCAAACATTTCTTTGCCCATAAAACTTACAATCTATGCTTACTAGAGCGCATTAAAGAAGCTTTGGCTGAAGATAATGGTGAATCGTTCGATCTTATCTTCTCCGCTCACGGGCTGCCTCAAAAAATTGTCGATCAAGGTGATCCGTATCAGCGACAGGTAGTTGCCCATGTTGAACTCATCAAAACATTGATGAAAGAAAAAGGGTTAAACTTTAACGCTATTCATTTAGCCTATCAGTCCAAAGTAGGGCCGATGAAATGGCTTGAACCTTCGTTGGAAGCAACCTTGCATGAATTGCAAAACAAACGGGTCATTATCGTTCCGATCGCGTTTACCGTCGATAACTCTGAAACCGATTTTGAACTCTCCATCGAATACGCAGAAGCAGCTCATGAGCTGGGCTATGAATCGTATCGTGTTTGCCGCTGTCCGAATGAACATCCTCTGTTTGTTCAAACGCTCAAAGAACTCTACGAGAAAATGATATAAAAGGTACATTATGATCAGCATCGATTTACTCCTCATTATTATTGCCATGTCACTTTTGTTTTTGCGACATACCGCTGTCTATAAAGATCCCACGAAAATCAATTACACCCCTGTCGTATTTGCACTGGGATTCATCGGAGCGTTGTTGCATTTTATCTTAAGTGCCGCGATCGATATGAGTGTTATCAAAGAGTCCCTTTTGTCTTTGAGCCTTGGGGTTCTCCTCTCTACGATAATGAGCATAATGAATCAGACGGTTTCGGTAATCAACTCCCATACCGACCGTTTTCGTTTGCATGAGATCGGTGATGAGATTACCTCATTAGCCGTTTCCGTTACAACACTGAAAGATCGCCTCGAACTCATCACGCAAATGGAGGGGTCTACCCACGATCAAATACGGCACGTTTTTAAAGAAGAATTTGATGCATTGAGCGTGATTCAAACCAATCAAAAACTTTTTGTCTCTAAAATTGAATCTCTTTTGGTGCAGCAGCAAAGCGCTATGGGGAAATTTGAAGAGTTTACCCTCTCTGAACTGCCGAGTCTGGATAACGTGGTTCACCGTCATATCGATTTACTCCGTGTTGCGGAACAAGATCACTTCAATCACCTCAAAAATATTGCCAGAGAAAACAGTGAAGAGTTCCATGCCAAGATTCAAGAGCTACGAGAGATCATAATTCAAGTATCTCATCACCAAAATCCAGATCATACACTCACCGTATTGCAAAAAGAGCTGGATCGGATCGTCCATGATTTTTCCCATCATCTTCAAATACTTGGGGCTAAAAGCGAATCGATTGTCACCTCGTTATTGGAAAATGATTCATTATTACAAGCCTCACGCGAGCAAAGTGAATTGATCATGCAGCAGATGGTTCTCTCCTCCAAACAGATGCGTGAAATGACCTCTCATTCCAAAGAGCTCTCCGACTCATTAGCACCGTTATCTCAGCTTTTCGCTTCGGCTGAAACACTCCATAAAGAGTTTGTCCATGCGAAAGGGAAACTCAGTGAACTGATTGTTACTCTCGAATCGTATGAGCGTCAAGAATACCGTGCTATTCGCAAGAGTTTGGAGGACGTTGCCGCCGAAGCAGCCGTACAGATGCAATTGTTCGTTCAAACACTCCAGACAAAAGAGTCTCATCCTCTAATAGAGGCAAAAAATGTCCAAGAGTTGGCAAGCAAAGTAAAACTGCATAAGAGCTATTTGGGAGAAAACCAAGAATAAAGACCATATAATGACAAAAAAATAAGGTTTTTGCTCAATGATAGAATTTTATGAACTCCTCGATGATGAAAATGTACCGTATCGTTGTGATATAGAGCTTGATCTCATCGAAGAAGCTCCCCAAGAAGAACGTCCTTGGCTCTTGTGGCTTTTTATCAAAGCCGACAGTGTTACGGAGTCTTTAGAAACGTTTAGCCGGGATTTAATATCGACCCTGCATACTTCTTTGGATGCCCTCTTCGCAGGAAGAGTGATGAAAGATGGGTGGGCTGAATTTTATTTCTATGCACCGCAATCCAAACGATTTGAAAATATCAGTTCAGATGTAATGAGTCGTCATGGAGGATACGTATACGAACGCGGTTCATCCAAAGATACGAAATGGGAGATGTACAGCGACAATCTCTATCCTGATGCCTACGGATTGCTGAGTATTCAAAACCGTCATACGATTACTGCTCTTGTCGATGCGGGGGATGATTTGAGTATTCCAAGAGAAGTTGAGCACTATCTTTTCTTCCAAACCAAAAGTTCTATGGAACGCGCCGTTGCGCAACTCGCCTCCCACGGCTACTCAGTAAAGGAATACGCTACCGACGATGAGAGTGATTACGCCTACGGAGCAGTCCTTCTCAAAACAGAAGCGATCACCCCTGAAATCGTAGAAGAAACCACCACATCATTGTATGAATCGGCGATACAGGAACACGGGCTGTATGAGGGGTGGAGTACAGTATTGGCAGGGGGAGAAAATGGCGCTCAATAAACCTCGTTATACCCTTTTTAAAAATACAAGATATGCTCTGAACGGTCTGATTGAAGTAACAAAAAATGAAAAATCTTTTCGTCTTCAACTACTTTTATTTGTTGCAGGTATGGCCATTGCTTGCTCTCTTCCGATTGATTTTATCTCTAAAGCTATACTGTCTGTCTCACTCTTTATTCCTCTCATTGCCGAAATTATCAATAGTGCGATTGAAAGAACTGTTGACTTGGTAACCTTTGATCACCATGAACTGGCAAAGAGGGCAAAAGATGCCGGTGCGGCACTCGTATTTCTCTCTCTGGCTATGCTGGCTGTTATCTGGGGTGTTACCCTTTATGCGGCATTTTATCTGTAACGTTTTTGTAAGAGACTTTCACTTATAATTTCCATAATTTTTTATTCAGGGGTTTGCTATGGCAACTGTACTTATTATCGGCGCCGGCGGAGTAGGGCGCGTTGTGGCACACAAATGTGTCATGAATAACCATCTATTTGATCGTATCATTTTAGCAAGTCGCAGTATCGGGCGTTGTGAAGAGATAAAAAGCGAATTGCCATCCGGTGCACTCGAAATTACAACAGTAGATGCAGATAACACCCAAGAGGTGATCGATCTTATCACTAAATTCAATCCTGATGTTTTGATCAATGTTGCTCTTCCCTACCAAGACCTCACGATCATGGATGCGTGTATCGCAACCAAAACACCATACCTCGATACAGCTAACTACGAACACCCTGATGAAGCAAAGTTCGAATACAAACTCCAGTGGGAGCGTGATGCTGCATTTAAAGAAGCCGGAATCATGGGACTTCTTGGCAGCGGTTTTGATCCGGGTGCGACCAACGTGTTCTGCGCCTATGCCCAAAAACACTATTTTGATGAAATCCATACGATCGATATCCTAGACTGTAACGCAGGGGATCACGGCTATCCGTTCGCGACTAACTTCAATCCGGAGATCAACCTCCGCGAAGTGAGTGCAAAAGGGCGCTATTGGGAGAACGGTGAGTGGATCGAAACCACCCCTATGGAGATCATGCAGGTGTGGGATTATCCTGAAGTAGGACCGAAAGACAGCTACCTTCTTTACCACGAAGAGATGGAATCGCTGGTCAAACACATCCACGGTCTTAAACGTATCCGTTTCTTTATGACATTCGGGCAAAGCTACCTAACACATATGAAATGTTTAGAAAACGTCGGTATGCTTGGGATCGAGCCGGTAGAACATCAGGGGATGAAAATCGTTCCTATGGAATTTTTGAAGACCTTGCTTCCTGATCCGGCATCACTGGGACCTCGAACCAAGGGTAAAACCAACATCGGTATCGTAGCCGAAGGTCTCAAAGACGGAAAAAAACGTAAAATCTACATCTATCAAATCAAAGATCACGAAGAGTGCTATGCCGAAGTAAAATCACAAGGTGTATCGTACACTACAGGCGTTCCAGCTGTCATCGGAGCGAAATTGATTGTGCAGGGTATCTGGAGCGGACAAGGTGTATTC
>DATDUY010000102.1:0-3975 GCA_035290165.1 Sulfuricurvum sp.
GTCCGGCCAGTCCGTTGATCGGTCTCGTATAGCCTACGAAATCAGCTAAAAACGATGGAGGAAGGGATAATATGTAATCAAGGTAGGTAGAGCCGTATTTAAAGTTGAGGAGACCGTAGTAATAATCTCCCGAAACCGAGAGGGGAGTTAGACACACGGCGCTCCATGTTCCTTGTAAGAGTCGGTTAAAGTGAAAATTATCATACATAAGCGAGATCATTTCCAAAGCATTTTTATCGGTTGCGATTGAACGCAACGCTCCGATGACCTGAGAAACAACCAAAAGGAGAAGTGCGAGTATGAGCAAATAGATAATATTTTTTGTATTTTTGATACGATAAGCGACCATAACCAATAAAAAGAGATAAAAGCCGATAATTTCACGATTTCCCGTACTAAACTGCCAGTATGACTCTATAAGCAAAGCGGCAAAAAATAGGTATTTTTTTGTCTTATGATGGCTTAACAGACTGTCTATATATGTAACAGCGAGTAAAACGTACGATAATTGCCATGCACCGTTAAACGAAACACCGGCTTGCTGGAGAAGGTTGACCGAAGCAGTATAGTTAGCTTCAGCAATACTTTGAACCGGTTTGTCAATGTACGCAAAAAATAATGAGAAAGCAATAAAAAAGAGGTATCCTGCCATCGGTAAAGCTCGATATTCTTTATTCTCTGCATCCGTATGGCGGCGGTTGTCCAGACCAAGTAAAAATCCCATCAATAACCCTAAAGAGCCGATAACCGCCATGGTTCCCATATTTTCGATGATCGGTTGAACAAAAGAATAAGGGTTGGACATAAGCAGTCCAAAGGCATTTATTCTTTGTTCGTAGCCATAGGTCAGGTATTCATAAAGATGGACAAAAGGAGCCATAAAAACGATCATGACGATTTTTGAAAAATTTCTCCCTTTTAAACGAGGGGAGGCAAAAACATAGAAGATGATTGCCATGAGTAAAAAGATAGTAACGGAAATATCGACGTAAACGTCAAATAAAAATAAAACAATACTCACCATTGAAAGGGTGAAGAACAGTAATAATTCAAAGTGTAATATTTTCACAAACGGCTACCTTGTCGGATGGGGAAATGTATAATAGTATCTGCCTTGATTGTATGCGTGTCCATTTTATACTCCTAAAAAAGTCAATAGATCCGAAAGTCTTTTTTCATAGGTGTGCTGATCTTTTGCTTTTTCAAATCCTTTTTGAGCCAAAGCGATCCGTTTAGCATCGTTTTGCAACAATTCTTTAATATTTCGGATAAAATCGTCTATGGTATCACACACTATAATCTCATCCGGCGTATACAATTGCAGAAGATCCGGATTATTATGAGTTACATACGCTGCACCGCTCAAAGGGGCATCGAAATCCCGTAATTTTTGAGTGTAGAAATCCTTACAGTGTCCGACGGTTCCGATTCCAAGAACAATTTTGCATTCATTGAAAAAGAGGTTGTTTTCTTCAAATGGGATGGTTCCGCCCTCCCAACCACTTCCTCTCGCCTCGACACGGATACCCGCTTTTATAAGGCTCATTACCAACTCTTCACGGTACCCGTATTTATTTCCTATAAAACCGACATCGTATTTTTTGTTCACAGAAGGGATGGGGTGATAGAAATCAAGAGAACTGGCCATCGAAAACCACAATGCCGGAGTATTTTCCTTGAGATACCAATCCGCTGTTTCAGGGTTAGCAACGAGCATCAGATCGACTAGTGGAATTAATCCCGAAATTCCAAGATTGTATTTGCGTTCATTCGGGGTTTTGACCCAATAATTGAGTCGCTCGTCAAGCCCTATATTAATGAATTTGAGGGAATGGCGTTGTTTGAACTCGATCAGGGGATCGAGTTCGAAACTATGCCCCCATGCTTGCATAAAGATTAAATCGGGTTTTCGATTGTTACTGATGAGGTTCTCGATCTCTTCGATCACTTTACGAGTATTGAGCGTCTCTCCTAAAATATCGTTGTAATGTTTGTTTTCATATTGGCCGTAACTGCCATCCTCTTTATAAAAGCAAGTCACATCGGCAAATTTGACTAAGGCCTGAAGAAAGCCGGTTTTATCCTGCGCTTCACTAGCGCCGATGTAGTAGACAACAAGTTTTTTTCCCTTTAGCCCCTCAGCCCAATTTTGTGTAAATCCCTTTTGTACCAATAATGCTTTTAGGGAGTAAGCTTGTTCTTTGGTTTTATAATAGGTACTAACTTTCTTGTACTCTTTTTTGAGAACTTTGCATTTGATAAATGCATTGAGATCGTATAAACATTTGTTCTTTTTAAGAGCACTTTTTATGTTTCGTATCATTTAGTGAAGTTCTTCTTTGAGTTTACATATGTAATCGCCACAGACGAAATAATCAATAACTCCATGAAGTAATGAATAAAGCCCTTCTTCGGGTTTGCAAACAATAGGCTCTTCGTGAATATTGAAGCTGGTGTTAATAAACAAAGGTAAACCTGTAAGTGCATTGTATTCGCTTAGGAGCGCGTGATACTTCGGATTGGCTTCTTTGGTGACCAATTGAGGTCGTGCTGTTTGATCGACATGGGCAACTGCCGGAGCTTTTTTTGCCCATTCATCTTTCATGTTAAAGGTTATGGTCATAAAGTTTGCAGGAAATTTGAAAGATTCTTTCGTAATTTCAAACAGTTCATCAGCATATTCATTAAGACAACTTGGGGCGAAGGGCATAAACTCTGTCCGTTTCATCCTATCATTAAGCCATTTATTAATGGTCTGATCAACCGGACTGGCTATGATACTTCGATTTCCCAATGCTCGAGGACCGTATTCCATTCGTCCTTGGAACCAACCGACAATTTTATTATTTGCGAGCAGAGTTGCTGTTTCCTGTGCCACGGAATCGGATAATTTATATTCTACTTCTGTCTCATGCTTTTCGAGCATCGCGCGGATATAATCATTGTCAAATTCGGGACCAAAGTAAACATTGCTGAATTGTGTTTTAGCAGGGACAAAGGGATGGCGTTGATAGTAAAGGTAAGCAGCGGCACCGTAAGCATTGCCGCCATCACCCATGTCCGGGAAAACGTAGAGGGTTTCAACCTTGGCTATTTCAGAAATGCGCTGGTTAAATTTAACGTTGGCAAAGACTCCACCTGCGACTACGACGTCATAGATAGCAGTTTTGTTGACCCAGTAGGATGTGATTTCACTGATTTTATTTTCCAGAAGATGTTGTACTGCTGCTGATAAATCTTCATTCGATAGCTTTCCGCACCGTTCTATAATTTCTCTTCCGCCGATTTTATAATCATATCCGAACACGTTAAGAACTTTAGCAAATATTCTATTTTTCAAGGAATATGCACGTTGATTGTTAAATTTGAGTTTTCCCTCTTCAACTGTTACGTGTTTTTCAAAGCAATCTTGAGTTGACTGGTAATTTCCGTAAGCGGCGAGACCGGTGATTTTTCCTTCATGTCGACTCATTTTGAAACCGCATTTTACCGTTACGGCAGAATAAAGATAGCCTGCAGAATTATAAATATCAGTTGAGCTGATTGTTTCGATTTTTCCGTTATCGCAGATATTTACGGTTGCTGATTTACCATCGCCTTCACCGTCCATCGTTATTGCAAGTGCACGGTTTTTTCCTGAACTGTAGTACGCACAGGCGGTATGAGCCAGATGATGATCAACAAAAGAAATTTTGGCGTTAATAGCATATTGTTCAAGAAGAGAACTGATTTTGTGAATAATATAATTTTTCATTTCTATATCATTCGAAATATTTAAATATGTATTATCGTCAATAAAAAAGTTTTGTGGTTTTGGATCGTTTTGCAAATCATAATAGGTTTTATTTTCTGTTAAACAAAATGCAATGGTTTCTTTTGCTTTATGGTTAAATTGCTCCAGCGGAACAACGACATCCGTAATCTCTTTTGGATCAACTATTTTATTTTCGATAACGTAGGCTAATCCCATAAACG
>DATDUY010000103.1:0-6458 GCA_035290165.1 Sulfuricurvum sp.
TGGTGACAATGAAGATGGACAAAGCAGGCGGATGCGCCGTCATGGGGATCATCAAAGCGGTGAGTGAGCTTAACCTAGATATCGAAGTGCACGCTTTTGTCGGTGCGGTTGAAAACATGATCAGCGGAAATGCCTACAAACCCGATGACGTCCTCCGCGCCAAGAACGGAAAAACGATCGAAGTGCGCAATACCGATGCCGAAGGACGTCTCGTCCTCGCCGATGTCCTCGGTTATGCCCAAGAAAAAGTAAAAGCGGACTACATCTTCGATTATGCCACCCTTACAGGTGCGTGTATGGTAGCCCTCGGACCCTATACGACAGGGGTCATGGGGCATAACGAAGCGCTCAAACAAGAGTGGCTGGATGCAGCGGATAAAAGCGGCGAATACTGCGGTATTTTACCGTTTAACCGTCACCTCAAAAAACTGATCAAAAGTGACCTCGCCGATGTCTGCAACGTCTCTAGCAAACCCTACGGCGGAGCGATCACTGCCGCATTGTTCCTCGATAACTTTATCGATGAGGATATGAAAGAGAAATGGGTACACTTCGACATCGCAGGTTCTGCCTATACGGAGAGCGCTTGGGATGTCCATACTTACGGCGGAACGGGTGCAGGGGTACGTATGAGCCTCAACTGGCTTATGGAGCATTGCAAATAAATCTTCTTATTCCCGACTAGATCGGGAAGGCAGTCATAAAATATTTGCTTCACAAAGGTTTTTCATGAAGCTTAAAAGTAATTTTTTTATTTTTGCATTTCTTTTATCGATTCAACTCTTATCTGCCGATGAATTATTCCCTAGTTGTTTTAAAACCAAAAATGACACAACCTATTCTCTTTTAAACACATATTTATTAGCAAACAATATATCTGCCTTAACATGTCAGAAGTTGAATAATAAAGAATATATTTATACCGAACAGGATAACTTTTATTATTGTAATTTTGAATTTGCTAATGCATACGAATATTGTCAAGAAAATGAGCAAGGCGTCTACTACAATAATTTAAACCTCCAATTACAATTTTATGGTAAAAATAACAAAAAATTTGTTTTATTCAAAACTGAGGATTTAAAATTTGGAATATATCAGAGTTGGTACTCCATTTTCTTTTTTACACCAAAAAAAGTTAATCAAAAAGGCTATGAAATAGTTTCATTATACGATTCAAATGAATATTTTTCTGAAAATAACGTATGTGATTATTTAAATGATAATGATTATGCCAAAGAACTTAAAGATTACAAAATTATTAATAGAGGAGAAAGTAATGTCGGTATCAGTTTTATTCAAAAAGTCACCTCTTGCAAAACAAAAGAAAGCAAAATTATTACAATAGAATATACATGGAATGGCAAAACTTTCGAGCTTTCAAAATAATCCGTTCGCCCTGAGCCTGTCGAAGGGTTCATGGTTCGACAAGCTCACCACGAACGCTACCCTCTCGTCATTCCAGCTTATAACATCCGATAAACTTCTTTTCGGTGCGCTACTTTGACGACATACACCGTCACGATCGCATCTTCAATCTCGTATAAAATTCGATAATCCCCTACTCTGAGGCGATATTTTTCATCCCCGCTCAGTTTTTTGCACCCTATTGGTCTGGGATTGCTTCCGAGTTCTTGGATATGAGAAACAACCCTTTTTAAAACTATCGAGGGGAGATTTTCGATCTCTTTTGCCGCCGATTTTTTAATCTCAATTTTATAGCTTGCCATTGGCTTCCAGTTGTTTTAAAAACGACTCGAACGAGAGTGTCTCTTCATTTTTTCGCTCATCAAACGCTTTGAGATCATTGCTGTCTTCTCTAAATGCATCGACAACGATATTATTGACGAGGGAGGAGAGCGATTCGGAGGTCTCTAATGCTTTGAGTTTGAGGAGTTTGAGGATGTCTTCATCGAGGGTAATGGTGGTGCGTACACTCATAATATCTCCTTTTTAATTGCATTATAGCATAACTACATCATTACATCTTAATGCTATAATGTTTTTAGTAAAAAATTTAAGGTCTCAATATGAATAAACTTGAAAAATTTCTAAACAAAATTTATAAACCACAAATCAAACCGTGGAAAAGAAAACGCTTATTTTGGATAAGTCTCATAATATTTTTGATAAGCATTTTTGCTGTTTATATACAATATTCATATCACTATTTTAACAATGAAATCTATTTTCTATGTGCATTATTTGGATTCATTAGTTCTTCTGGCTTATTAGTTTCAAAATTTGGTAGTGATTTTTGGGTCGCAATAGTATATGGAGATAGGAGTTTTACACTGTAAGTCTTCATAGTATATCCCCCCTCAGTCCCCACTCAACAACTATAGTTTATAATTGCACCAATACTTTACGCATCGAATCACTATAAGGAAACACTCAATGGGCTTATCAATCGGACTCGTAGGATTACCAAACGTCGGGAAATCAACCACTTTTAATGCACTAACCAAAGCACAAAACGCCGAAGCGGCAAACTATCCGTTCTGTACGATCGAACCGAACAAAGCAACCGTTCCGGTACCGGATATCCGTCTCGATGCACTCGCAAAAATCGTCAATCCTGAGCGTATTCAATACTCGACTCTCGATTTCGTCGATATCGCCGGTCTCGTCAAGGGTGCAAGCAAAGGTGAGGGTTTGGGGAATAAATTCCTCTCCAATATCCGTGAAACCGAAGTCATCTTGCAAATCGTCCGCTGTTTCGAAGATGATAACATCGTCCACACCGAGGGACGTATCGATCCGTTGCTCGACGTCGAAATCATCGAAAATGAGCTGATTTTAGCCGATGTTGAAGTGCTGACTAACCGTATTGAACGTCTCAAAAAACAGGCAAAAAACGATAAGGATTCTGCTGTTATGGCTGAATTTGCCGAAGAACTTGCCGAATTCTTGGCGGATGGCAATCTTGCCCGCAACTTCCCGAAAGCCAATACGGAGATGTTTGATCAGCTTAACCGCGAAGTGCGTCTGCTCAGTGCCAAAGAGATTATGTACGGGGCTAACGTTGATGAAGACGGATTAACGACGGATAATGATTACGTTAAAGCACTGGTAGAACATGCGGCGAAAAACGGATGCGAAGTGGTCAAACTCTGCGCAAAAATCGAAGAAGAACTCGTTGAATTAGACGATGATGAACGTACTGAAATGCTTCACGATTTGGGTGTTGCAGAGTCAGGGTTGGAGCAAATCATCCGTAAAGGGTTCGATAAACTGGGGCTTATGAGCTACTTTACTGCGGGTGTTAAAGAGGTTCGTGCATGGACGATTCACAAAAACACTACGGCTCCGAAAGCGGCAGCCGTTATCCATAACGACTTCGAAAAAGGGTTTATCCGCGCCGAAGTAATCGGGTATGAGGATTTCGTTGCATGCGGCGGCGAAGCCAAATCCAAAGAGGCGGGAAAAATGCGTCTTGAGGGTAAAGAATATATTGTTGCCGATGGTGACATCATGCACTTCAGATTTAATGTATAATTAGTCCCTATCCATTAGTGTAGGAGTTTTAATGTCTCTGAAATATGCCGGTCCAAAGCCTCTTATCTCGGCTCATGGGATCACTTTTGATCTAAACAAAGATGATAAATTTATTTATCTCAGTATCGTTGCAGAACTCATGCAAGCATTAAACCATGAATATGTGGGAGGCAAACGCTATACCCACATAACGGCTAAAAAGCCTATGGATTGCGATGAGATACTGGAACTTATCCGTCGCAATGATCCGCTTCTAGATCAAGAGATCAAAGATCGGCAACAAATCGTAGAGCAAGAGATCCAAGAAGAGCTCGAACGTGCAAATACCAATCGGGTATTATGCGAAGAAGAACGCGATGTCCTTGTAAAAAATATTGAATTGTTACGTAATTATCGAATTAACCGTTCTATCAATAAAACAGTCTACTACAGCGGTATCAACTCATTAGCCCATATCATCCAAAAAGGGCATATCGACACTATCTTCGCCCCGATGTTTCCTAAATTTAACCACGTTTTCCATTCTATCCAAGGCTCATTAGTCAAACTCCATCCCCCGATAGACAGCACGATCGACATTTATGAGGAAGACGGCCATCTCAATGTCCGCCTCGACATCCTCTTTAGAACGTAAGACGCCCGATCGTTTGGGCGAATTTGACATTATGCCCGCTTGAGATTCCTAGCTCGACCATATCTTTCTCACACAGCATAACAATCGTTGATCCCATTCGAAAACATCCGAAATCATCCCCTTTGCTCAAATACAAATCTTTATAACTGTATTGGCTCGGAGTCAATACCGTGTTGGTTCGGATACGAGGTTCAAAACTCACCTCCATCTCACCGACATTAAGCGCACCGACCAAAATCAGGAAAAACCGTTTCCCTTCTGAGCTTAAACACTCTAAAACAACCCGCTCATTTTCAATAAACAGATTGACCTGTTTTTTAAGCGAAGGAATATTCACAGGATAAAGTTTACCGGGAAGATGGACTGCATGAAGCACTTGCATGTCCATCGGGGCATGGTAGCGGTGGTAATCACGCGGAGAGAGATAGAAATTAACAAAAGTCCCATTGTGGATACTTTTTTTCGAGTCACCGGTTATCCCCTCTCCCAACACACCATCGACACTGTAACGCATCCCTTTGATTTGTAATGCCATATCTTCTTCTATTACACCGCACCCAGTGATAAGGGAGTCACACGGACTGATCATATCACGAGGATCGGTTGAATATTTTCGCATATGACGAAATTTTCGGGTAAAAAGGGCATTGAGACTCGGATACGATTCAGGAGCATCAAAATCAGACATATCCAGACCCATAGAGCGTACATAGGCACGATTAATAAGTTTTTGAAACGTTTTTCCGTGTGCTTTGGAAGCAAAACGGCCAAAAGATTGAGAGATGGCAGAGGTGATGTGTTGTTTCATAGTTACTCCTGAGTTTCATCGGTTTGAATTGGGCGTTTGGCGATCTCTTCGATCAATACGGTGGCATAACACCCTTTTGGGAGGGTAAAATGGAGTTCGAACCACGCTTCGTTCTCTTTATATTCCCCCTCAATCTCTTCAGGAAAAATCCATCCGTAACGGCGTGCACCGTCGATCCCCTCGTGAATGGTGTCGTACTCTTTTTCAAAAGTTTCTGCCAATCCGATAGCACGAGTTGCCCGCTTGCCGCTCAAAAGACCGCTCACCGAGATATCACGTTTATTAAATCGTTCAATCTCTTCATCGCTCTCATAATGAAAAAGTTTGCCATGTGGGTAATGCATCATCACGTCCCCATGGATCAGTTTAAACGGATGTTTTTGAGCTTTCATGGAGAGGAGTTCCTCTTTAGGGAGCGGCAAAACAGTGCAGAGTTCATCGATTCCGAACCCCTCGACGAGTTTAGAAATTTGGATACGATGACTCAACCAACCATTAAAAAGATAGCTTTGATAGGCATTGACATAAAATTGGGAGAGCTTTTTATTACGCTCTTTGAGGCTTCCGGCTAAAATTGCCTCCCCCTTTTTATAGTTCTCCCCGTCGATACCGAAACGCTGAAATCCGAAATAATTCGGCATCCCCTGTTTTTTGATCATCTTAAGCGCTTCTTGAATTTTCATGGCCGATGTCGGATTCACTTTTTTAAGACGGATAAAAAAGCGATTTCCTTTGAGATGACCGATACGGATCTTGTTATTGTGATAGGTTTTTTCGAGGATTTTAATCCCCTCATGCTCAAAATTCTCTAATACCGCTTCGAATTTTCGCGGTAATGAAATATATTGCTTGGTTTGGGCGTTTTTGTCTTTTAGTCCCGCATAACCGATATCACGCCCTTTAATCCCCAGATGGTTACTGAAAATATCAATCATCTGCCACGTGGAAAGGTTCTTTTTACGGACATGAAGTACCAAATGTTCTCCATCCCCGCTAAAAGGATAAAGCGGTATCTCATCCACGACGAAATCACGTGCGGATTGACGAAAATGAAATTCGATTGTGCTGTGAGGAAGGTAATATTGACGTTCCATGAAACTCCTAAAAATGATGACGCTTACAGCGATTGGTATAGCTTCCGCGCACTGCGCGAGCCACAGGGGTTATAGTTGTCCGTGTTTTTGCCGCAATGCGACGTATCGCACGAAGACGATGAAGCGGAAACGCTACTAACATCTCGTATTCTTCACCGCTGCAACCGATTTTTTTTTCTATTTTTCTAAAAAACCGAGCCCCCATACGGTTGGCACGGCACAGCTTTTCGATATCACTGAAAAGTCCGTCCGAAATATCCATGCCGCATCGTAGGTAAGGACGCGACTGCGTCACAAACGATTGGCGCAATTTTGGGGTTGCAAAACGGCTCTGGGTGTGAACACTCCCCCCTGCTAAGAGATAACGGAGCTGTTTTGCCGATTTTCCTATCTCTCCTGTGTAGGCGAAGATATCTCCTCGTTT
>DATDUY010000104.1:0-5101 GCA_035290165.1 Sulfuricurvum sp.
CGCCTCCGTATCCGAGTTTTTCTTGGATAAATGCTGCCATACGGGCACTGTCCAATACTCCCGCCATACCGATGACACGGCTGCGGTCAAATCCGCTCTCACGTAATGCTACGTAGGTCATAGCATCGAGCGGATTAGAAACCATAATGACAATCGCATTCGGAGAGTATTTGGCTACCCCTTCGATAACTTCGCGGGTTACTTTCGCGTTAATCATCAACAGATCATCACGACTCATCCCCGGAAGACGCGGGCTTCCTGCAGTGATAACAACGACATCACAATCGGTCATATCTGCCATACTCTCAGCAACGATAACCGTAGAGTGTGATCGCACTGCGGCAGCAGCTTGAGACATATCAAGCGCTTTACCTTTTGCAATCTCGATTTTATTGTCACGCAAAATAATTGTATGGCAAGAACCAAGCATTGCAAGAGAGTAGGCAATTGTCGAACCGACATTTCCAGCCCCTACAATTCCGACCCGTTTTCCTTTTACCATTTCCTACTCCTTGTGTCATATCCTATTACCCTCATAAAAAGAGGATAATTACAAGACGATTAATCGCCTTTTATCTATAGAGCAAACTCTACAGATAACAAACGATTCCGGCAGATGCCGGAAAACATTTAGATTGATGCAATAATTGCGTTAAGTGTAGCACTTGGGCGCATTGCTGCTGTAACTTTTTCAATATTAGGGTGGTAATAACCGCCGATATCTTGATGTTTCCCTTCTACTGCTAGAAGTTCTTCCATGATTTTAGCTTCATTTTCAACCAAAGTCTTAGCAACATTAGCGAATTTAGATGCAAGCTCAGCGTCGATTGTTTGTTCAGCCAACGCTTTTGCCCAGTATTGTGCCAAGAAGAAGTGGCTCGCTTTGTTATCCGGCTCTCCCGCTTTGCGTGACGGCTCTTTGTTATTATCCAAATATGCCGCGTTTGCTTCATCCAATGCCGCTGTCAATGCAGACAATTTGTTATCTTTTTTTGTTTTGTTGATATGGCGAAGTGACTCGGCAAGAGCCAAGAACTCACCCAATGAATCCCAACGAAGGTGACCCTCGTTTACGAATTGTTCAACGTGTTTTGGAGCTGATCCGCCCGCACCTGTTTCAAACAATCCACCGCCTGCAAGAAGAGGAACGATAGAGAGCATTTTAGCCGATGTTCCCAGTTCCAAGATCGGGAAAAGGTCAGTCAAATAGTCACGAAGAACGTTACCCGTTGCTGAAATAGTGTTTTGACCCGCACGTACACGTTTCAAAGAGAACGCCATCGCTTTTTCAGGAGCCAAAATATGATACTCAATACCTGATTTGTTAAACTCAGGAAGGTATGCGTTTACTTTTTTGATGATCTCTGCATCGTGTGCACGGTTTTCATCCAACCAAAACACAACCGGAACATTTTCAATCTCTGCACGCTCAACCGCAAGACGAACCCAGTCTTTGATCGGGATATCTTTAGCACGAGACATACGCCAGATATCACCCTTCTCTACGTTGAAGCTCATCAATTCGCCGCTGTCATCGGTAACACTCACAACACCGTCTTCCGCGATTTCAAACGTTGTCGGATGAGAGCCGTACTCTTCTGCTTTTTGAGCCATCAAACCGACATTTGAGACAGAACCCATAGTCGTTACGTCAAATTGACCGTTTTTCTTACAATCTTCAATACACTCTGAGTACATGGTTGCATAACAACGATCCGGAATCGTCACAACACATTGTTGTACTTTCCCCGCCGGATCCCACATTTTACCGCCGTCACGTACAACCACAGGCAAAGAAGCATCGATGATAACGTCGTTAGATGCGTGAAGGTTGGTGATCCCTTTGTCTGAATCCACCATTGCCATAGCCGGTTGAGTCGGATAAACCGCCATAATAGCCGCTTCGATCTCCGCTTTTTTCTCCGCAGGGAGTTTTGCCAATTTTTTGTACAAATCACCAAGACCGAGATTAGCATTGACTCCGATCTCTTTGAAATCTGCCGCGTATTTTTCAAATACATCTTTAAAGAAGACAGAAACAGCATGACCGAACATGATCGGGTCACTTACTTTCATCATCGTTGCTTTGAGGTGGATCGACCAAAGGATATTTTTCTCTTTCGCTTCAGCAATCGACTCAGCATAAAATGAACGAAGAGCTTTTGCGCTTAAGAATGTACCGTCAAGCACTTCACTATCAACCGCATTGATCTCTTTAAGGGTTTTTCCGTTCAAAGAAATAACAACTTTGCCGTCACCTTTTTTTGTGATCGATTTTTCATTCGCATAGAAATCACCGCTGTTCATGTGCGCAACACGCGTTTTAGAATCTGCATCCCACGCACGAAGTTTGTGTGGATTTTTCTTAGCAAAATTTTTAACCGCAACCGCCGCACGACGATCGGAGTTACCCTCACGAAGAACCGGATTAACCGCTGAACCAAGGCACGTTGCATAACGAGCAAAGATCGCCTTTTCTTCATCGTTTTTTGGCTCTTCAGGATAATTTGGTAGATCATACCCTTGAGATTGAAGCTCTTCAATACACGCTTTAAGCTGTGGAATTGAAGCCGAAATATTTGGGAGTTTAATGATGTTGCCATCAGGCTCTGTTGCGATTACACCCAACTCAGCAAGATTGTCCGGGATACGTTGAGCGTCGCTCATACGTTCTGGGAATGTTGCGATAACGCGACCTGCAAGTGAAATATCACTTGTTACAACTTCAACGCCTGCGGCTTGTGTGAATGCATTTACGATTGGAAGTAGCGAATATGTCGCTAATGCCGGTGCTTCATCAATTACTGACCAAATGATTTTTGCCATCAGGTTCTCCTGTCATTTTTTTTATAGGAGCATCATAACACTCCCACGAGAGTTTTTTTCTATTTAACGCTCTAAAGGGGAGAAGAAGTTCCTAATGTGTTTCAATTTGTAGCATTTACTATGTTTTTACGGTGTGTAGAAAAGTAACTACTGTAAATATGCTCACCATTCTTGCCTCGTACAAAATAGAGGTAATCTGTACGTGCAGGGCTCAGTGCGGCAGCGATTGCTTCTTTGGAAACATTGCATACGGGATATTGAGGCAAACCTTTGTTTTTGTACGTATTATAGGGAGTTCTATCCGTTCTAATTCGACGAGCCGTCACTTTTTGATGAGAGAATTCTCCGTAATTTAAGGTACCGTCCATTTGGAGACGCATCCCCGCTTTTATCCGATTATCAATAACGGAACTTACATAAGGCATATCAGAGACTGAAGCTGCTTCTTTTTGAATAACCGATGCTTTTGTTACAATTCGTAACCATTTTTCCTTTTCGTATCGTATATTAAACTCTTCAGCCCAATGTTGCATCTTCTTATCCGATTCATTTAACAGGTGAAGAATTAAATCTTCTTCGCTAATTCCGTTAGGGATACTGTAGGTATCGGGGACAAAATTTCCCTCTTTATAAGGGGCATGTATCTCGTATGCAGAGACTAAACGATCTTTATCAAGCGATAATGCTTCGGAGAGTTGTTCCAAGAAAACAATAGTTGTCTCGCCCGGGATCAAGGTAATCTCACGCGTTGCCGCTTTTGCCGTTGTAAGACGATATAGATACTCGATCCGAGACATTTTTTCTTCTTTTATATCAATCCACCCTTGCTGAGGCTGACCTAATAATCGTAAAATAAAGGCATCCATTTTATAAAGATTTACACCTTCTCCTTGGAGGTGTGATATACTTTTAAAGACGGAACCTTGCGGTATATAGACGATTTTGGGTGATGTAACGGATGAGAGCAGGTAGGTCATGAAAGATACAATCACCACCAAAATAATTCCAAAAACCCATAAGAGTGTTCTGCTTTTTTTAGTTTTTACTTTTTTTCTTGGTTTTCTCACGTTTGTCGCTTTGCTAGAGGGATTTAGTATTGACCATCTCAAATTCGGAGGGGTCAAAGTTGAGAAATTATACCTAAAATGGGACAAAGCCCTCCATATAAAAGCCACAAAAATCGATTTAACCGAACTTTCACGCGACGATGTTCCTCTCACCCTTAAACCTCTTTCCAAATTACCCCGTGTTATTCGCTGGATTGAGGGTTGGGTTGATTCCATCCATATCACTGTTATTCAATATAAAGATTTTAAAGGTTCATTGCATTTTCAAAAAAACAGTATCGGTAATGTAACATTCGGAAATTCTGCAACCCGATGTGAAGGGACGTTTGAGCTTAATGAAACCGATTTTCGCCTTGTATTACCCTCTTGCCGCGTAAAAGAGGCAAATCTATCCGCTGCTCTCTCTATTAACCTTAGGGATCAAAGTATTCGTTCTGATATAGGGCTGATACTTCCTCAAACGCCCCTACTTAACCTCTCTTTTGTTGGAGATAACGACACGCTCCGTTTTTCCGTCAAAGCACAAACGACATTGACAACGATCAAGCCCTTGATTGATTTTTTACACTTGGACCCGGAAGTTACTCCGTGGATAATCGACTATGCCAAAGCTTCATCCATACAAATTGGCCGTTTAGAGGGTCTGTTTCATTACGATCATCCGGAAGAGCTTATTGAGACTCTTACGGCTAACGCGACCGTTATGAACGGCGAATATACTTTTGCATCAGGATTTGAACCGATCCATTCGCCTCGCATTGATCTGCATTTTAGTAAAGGGAAACTCCATATATTCCCGCGAAACGGCACTTTTTATGCCCTCCCTACCGAGGATAGTCGTGTCGTTATCGATTTTACGACACCCCATACAATGCTGAATGTGTATATTAAAACCGCTCATGCCAAACTGGGTGATCCTATTGTATCCCTTTTAAAGTTCTACGACATCCATTTGCCGATTAAACAGCTCAAAGGGGAATGTGACGTCAATTTATATCTCTCCATCAATCTTCACGATTTTGAAACAGCCGTAAAAGGGGTGTTTAAACCCTCCTCTTCCGAGATTCTTCTCGATCTAATCCCTCTTAAAACCGAAGGGGGTATTGTCAAAATCGATCGCAATCATGTGACATTTGAAAACTTCATAGCCCACTACGGAGAGGATGTAGCGCATGCTAGGGTTGAGGGAGATTACAATACTGCAACCG
>DATDUY010000105.1:0-2046 GCA_035290165.1 Sulfuricurvum sp.
TGACCGATTTTAGTCATATTCGATTCGGGGATTCCCCCTGCATTGTCGCAGATGGAAATTGTAATCACCTCGTTTATTTCATTAACCGTTACGGTGATAGCGGCATGAGCGACTTTTTTAGCCACAAGCATATCTTTTGCATTCCCCAAAATATTGAGTAAAACCTGCATCAAGGAGCTTTTATTAATAAATAAGGAGCTTGTGGAGGTGTTTTGAATGGTTAGGGTAATATTGTTGTTCTCACAACTTGAGCCGATAATATTAAGAGTATTGTTTAAAACTTCTTCTATGGTTGCTTGCTCTTTGGATTGGTCGGGTTTAAAAAAGTTTCTAAAATTGTCAATCGTTTCGGAGAGTTGCTGTACTTGTCCATTAAGAGTCTCGGCGAGTTTTAAAAGATAATCGGGAGTTATCTCCTCTTCCAGTGCGATCGACATCATCAGGTTGTTGATATCCATCCCCATAATAGCAAGAGGCTGCCGCCATTGATGGGCGATCATCGCAATCATATCTCCCATAGCCGCTTGTTTTGATTGGATCAGCATCAGCTCCTCTTTCTCTTGGAGCTCTTTTTCCATCTTTTTACGCTCGCTAATGTCGCGAATCATCCCGATGGCATTCCACCGACCGTCTTTCATAATGGCAGAAAGCGAAAGCTCTATCGGAAACTCCGTCCCGTCTTTTTTCAAAGCGGCCAGTTCAACCGTCTTGCCGACAACGGTCCCTTCTCCTGTTTTTTTGAAATGTTTGAATGCTTCTTGGTGGGCTCCTATAAATCGTTCCGGTGCAAGCAACTCATGCAGAGGCCATCCTAATACTTCTTTTTCTGAATAACCGAATATTTTTTCGGCTGCCTCGTTCCAAAAAGTAATCTTCCCCTCGTTGTCCATCATCAGAATAGCATCTTGCGCGGAAGCGGTGATCGTGTGAAATTTTTCCTCGCTCTCACGCAGAGCTTGTTCAGCAATTTTACGTTCGGTGATGTCTTCTCCCGAACTTAAAACGGCGGAAATTTGACCGTTATCTTCAATGATAATGGTATTGTGCCACGCTATGAGCCGTTCTTCCCCTTTTGTGGTTACGACTGTATTTTCAAGATAACTTGCCAGTTCGACCTTTCCGGACATCAATTGTATAAAGGCCTCTTTGACCGCCTCTTTCTCTCGCTGAGGAATAAAATGCTCAAACCAGTTTTTTCCGAGGATATCCCTCTCTTGTACCCCTAAAAGGGTGCAGCATTTTTTGTTGACCCGTACCACCGTCTGATCCACACCGATCGCGATGATTGCGACTTCCGCGATGTCGAGATACATTTGCGCCTGTACTTTCTCTTTTAAGGCCATTTTTTCTGCTTCACTGCGCGCGGCAAGCTCTATTGTCAGCTGTTTGTTGCTATTTTGGAGCTCATTGGTACGCTGATCGACTAATTTTTGCAGGTTTTGCCGATGCGCTTCCAGTTCCGTGTCCCTCACTTGGATTTGGGAGAGCATTTCGTTAAACCCTTCGGCTAATTGCCCAAGCTCATCATGACTTTCGATCGGGGTACGGATAGCATAGTTCTTTTTCTCCGAAACTATCTGCATCAAGTCTGCCATTTGGATGATCGGTGCGGTGATCGTGTTCTGAAGCTTTTGCGATACGCCATACGATCCGAGCAGCGCAAAAAAGAGGGCCAGCAGCAAAAAGAGGCCGTGGCGCAAAAGATTACCGTACATCTCATCGAGATTGGACTGGATATAAATCCCTCCGACAACTTTGCCGTCGAGGATAATCTCCTGATAGACCGAGACATGGTCAAACCCGAAACGATTAGACTCATTGAGGGGGAGCAGAGGGTGTTTGTGCTCATCAATATTGCTGTAGCTCGCAAACGGTTTTCTCTCATTTGTGTACAAGATGCAGTAGTCGATTGTCGTATTGGCTTTTAGGGCTGAGAGAGTCTCTTCCGCGCTTTTCGGATCGTCAAACGCCAAGGATGCGGTGCTGTTGTTCCCGATAATTTTCGCCTGAACAGTGAGCTCTTTGAGCATACTTTTTTTGATGATG
>DATDUY010000106.1:0-2026 GCA_035290165.1 Sulfuricurvum sp.
ACCTATGATCACGATCTTATTGTCGGATTCGGGGCAGGGGATTTGACCTATCAACTACGGGGAACCAAGTAAAGTATGGGTTATCTAGTATGGTTCGGGATCGTCGCCCTTGTATTTGCGTTATTGCACTATTTTACGGAGCTTAGCGGAAAGCAAAAAAGCCTTATTAGCCTTATCGTTACGCTATTGGTAGCGGGGGCAATCGCTTACAACATCCAAAGTGATCGTGACCGTGCAAAAGTGAGCGAGGTCGAGCTCAAATATCAGCAGGGTGAAACGCTGGTGTGTCGAGGGATTGAGGTGAACAGCTCGACGTTCGGCTACAGTGTCGGGACTCAAAGTTTTGTCGGCAATCGCGGGAGTAAACATTATCAGCAAATTATCAATGCACGTGAGTGTCAATGAGTTCTCTCTCCTCTAACCTCGCCGAGCTTTTCGGCAAGCTCGATCTTCTCCCTCATATCGCTTCACTGGAGCATTTTTTCTCCCGTGAGCAAAACATCGCAATGCAGGGAGATCAGGAACGCCACTACCGTTATATCCAAGCTCTCGATGCGTTAGAGTTTAAAGCCCCGCCGAAGAGTGTCGGATTTGAATCGATCATCAACCACCTGAAAAAACAAGGGGTTTTGCGGTTCGAAGAGATTCACGAACTTCTCAAAGTCGTCCGCTACTTTAGATTGATGCGTAACCACGAGTTCGGAGGGCTTATCGGCGAATGGATGGGGACGATCATCATCCCCGAACCCTTTAATGAGATCGATGAATATTTCGATTATGAGGGGAACTTTATCGAGTCGCGTGATGAGGAGCTCCATAAAATCGCACAGCGGATCAAAGCGATCAAAACAGAGATCAACGACTCCATCAAACGGCTCTTTCACACCCAAAAACTCACCCCCTATCTCGTCGATACCCAAATCCACTACATCAATGACGAAGAGACCCTTTTGGTACGCGGCGGGTTCAACCACGTTCTCAAAGGTTCCGTTGTCGGACGGACGGGGGCGGGATTTTTCTATGTTGCCCCCGATTCGGTGCTCCGTTCCAAAGAGCAGTTGCGTTATGTGTTGCAGGAGCGGGAAAGCAAGCTCTACGAGTATACGAAACGATTTAGTGCGAAACTCTCCAATCTCGTCCCTTTTATCGGATTTATTGACCGCGAGTTCGATCGGTATGACCACTATCAAGCACGGGTATTATTTGCCCGCTCTAGGGATTTCGCGATTCTCAAACCTCAAAACAATACCGATATCGTTCTCGAAGAGTTCTCCCATCCCGCCATCCATAAACCCAAACCGATCAGCGTCGATTTCCGCTCCAATCTCCTGATGATTACGGGGGTCAATGCGGGGGGTAAAACGATGCTCCTCAAATCGCTCCTCTCGGCGGCTTTGATGGCGAAATATCTTATCCCGATGAAGATCAATCCTCACAAATCACGGATCGGGAGTTTCAAGCGGATCGAAGCAGTGATCGACGATCCCCAAAGCGTCAGCAACGACATTTCGACGTTTGCAGGGCGGATGGTGCAGTTTAGCCATTTGTTTGAACACAAGAGTGCTTTGGTTGGGGTGGATGAGATCGAACTGGGAACCGATAGCGACGAGGCGGCGGCACTTTTTGCCATCGTCCTCGATGAGCTGATCAAACGGGGTCAGAAGATCATCGTCACCACCCACCACAAACGTCTCGCCGCTCTGATGGCGGATCGGGATGATGTGGAGCTGATGGCGGCATTGTACGATGAAGAGCGCCGTTTACCGACCTATGAGTTTTTGCAAGGGGTGATCGGCAAGAGCTACGCGTTCGAGACCGCCACCCGTTACGGAATCAACCCTGCCATCATCACCCGTGCTAAAGCACTCTATGGTGAAAATCACGAAAAGCTGAGTGTCCTCATCGAGCGAGGGAGCGAGTTGGAACGTGAGCTGAAGCGGAAGAATCGCGAGGTGGATGAGAGACTCGAATCCCTCAAATCGCAAGAGAGCGCACTCAAAGAGGCGCGTGAACACCTACGGGTAGA
>DATDUY010000107.1:0-3168 GCA_035290165.1 Sulfuricurvum sp.
AGACAACGTAGACACGTATAAATATTTCGGCGATCCCGTCTATATTTATTCACTCAAAGAGGGGATCAACGACGGATTTCTCACCCCGTTCAAAGTCAAACGGATCAAAACGACCCTCGATGACTATATCTACACGAGCGACGATACGATTATCGAAGGGGAGATCGAAGAGGGAAAACTTTACACCGAACCCGATTTTAATAAAATCATCGAGATAACCGCACGGGAAGCGGCGCGGATTCGTATCTATATGGACGAAGCGAACCAAAACGAAAAGGCGATTATCTTTTGCGCGACCCAAGACCACGCGGCGGCGGTTCGCGATTTGGTTAATCAGATGAAAAAGAGCAAAGAGCCGAACTACTGCGTCCGTGTCACCGCCAATGATGGCATAATCGGTGAGCAGTTTTTACGGGAGTTCCAAGACAATGAGAAAATGATCCCCACCATCTTGACCACGTCCCAAAAACTCTCGACGGGGGTCGATGCACGAAATATCCGGAATATCGTTTTAATGCGCCCCGTAAACTCGATGATCGAGTTCAAACAAATCGTCGGGCGAGGTACGCGGTTGTTCGAGGGGAAAGAGTTTTTTACCATCTATGATTTCGTCGATGCCTATCACCATTTCGCCGATCCTGAATGGGACGGTGAGCCGTTGGAACCGGAATCTCCACCAGTGCCAAAACCGCCCAAAGATCCAATCGAACCTGATGAGGGTGGCAGTGACGGTGAAGAGGGCGAAACAGGTGAGAAGCGCAAAAAAATCAAAATCAAACTGCGTGATGGCAAAGAGCGGGAAATTCAGCATATGATGTCCACCTCGTTTTGGAGTGCGGACGGGAAACCGATCTCGGTGGAGGAGTTTTTAGAAAACCTCTTCGGCGCACTTCCTGAATTTTTCACTACCGAAGAGGAATTGCGAACACTGTGGAGTAATCCGCTGACACGAAGAATATTGCTCGAAAAACTCGACGCGGCAGGTTTCGGGCGTGAAGAGCTAGGGACGCTTCAAAAGCTCATAGATGCGGAGAAAAGCGATCTGTTCGATGTGTTGGAATATGTCTTTAACAGCGATACTGTTCCGATGTCACGAGAAGCGCGTGTCGCCGCCGCCCAAGCGACTATTTTTGCACTCCTGAGCGATAAACAAAAAGAGTTTATCGAATTCGTCCTCAGCAAATACATCGAAACGGGCGTAGATGAACTCGACCAAGAGAAACTGCCGATCCTTCTCACCAATAAATACCACTCCTTGCAAGATGCGCAGGAGATGTTAGGCGAAGTTGCAACAATCAGCTCACTGTTTATTGATTTTCAAAAATATCTCTATCAACAGCGAGCGGCGTAACATTTTTTTCTGATTTGCCGTATAATTTTGAACTTTTTAAAGGATAGATATGAATAAATTGCTTTGTATGGTAGAACTGCAACAAAAATTGAATGATGCGACCAACGGTCACGGGTGGGAAAAAGGGTTAACAAAAGAGGGAAAATCGATCAATTGGCGTCGTTGTATTACTATGGAATCGGCGGAGATGATCGATTCGTTCGGATGGAAACACTGGAAAAGCATCGCGCAGCCGACCGATTATGCAAATCTTCAAATCGAGATTGTCGATGTTTGGCATTTTGTGATGAGTATGCTTCTAGAGTTTACCTATAACAACGGAGCTGAGAGTATTGAAGAGTTGGCGGAACGGATGTCAAAGACTCCGGAATATCAAAAATTAAATACGGCGAGTTCTCTTGAATTCGGCAGTGACCCGCTTTTAATGACTAAAATAGAAAACGTTATGCGTCTCTCCCTTATCCCTGTCTCTGCGGAGATGGTCGGTGCCTTGATCGAGGAGTTTTTTGAACTGGCCTATTTGGGAGCGTTAAATACGACGGAGCTTTACCGTTTGTATGTCGGCAAAAATATTCTCAACCAGTTTCGTCAAGATCATGGCTACAAAGAGGGAAGCTATATTAAGCTTTGGAACGGTTTAGAAGATAATGTCGTAATGAAACACGCTTGGGAAACAAATCCTGATATGACACCTGAAGAGTTGTACGACACGCTTAAAGCCGCTTATCCGGCATAAATTTCTTTGTATTCGCCCTTCCAGCGCTTGTGGCACCAAAACCAGAGTTTTGGATGCTCTCGAATCTGTTTTTCCAATGCATCGACCTGTTTTTTGGTCGCTTCTGCAATAGCCTCTTCATTAATCCCTTTAACGTCGATAGGATCCTCAAAAGCAACGGTATAGTTTTTTTCATCATCACCGGTGATATAGACCCCTACGATAGGAACCGTAAACTTACTCGCCAAATGGGCAGCAGTAGAGGAGTGATAGGCAGGATAACCGAAAAAATCGGCGGATACCCCATATTTTGGATTGCTCCCCTGATCGATCATTAGCAAAACCGATCCGTTGCTTTTTAGGGTTTTCGCCATATGTTTGAGGGCGCCGTTCTTTTCGGCCAGCACCATTTTATGATTGGATCTAGCTTCCAGTAGATAAGAGTCAAATTCGCTCCGACTAAATCCTTTGTAGATCGATGCAATAGGGGTGATAAGGGATGAGAGTGCCGCTCCTCCGAGTTCCCAGTTGCCGAAATGGGCGGAGACGAAGATAATACCTCTCCCCTGCGCCAAAATAGCATCCACTTTTTCACGATTTTCAAAGCGTACCTGTTTAATCAAATCTTCTGCCGAGTTTCGTCGGTTTTCCATCGTTTGGAGCAGATTGAGTGCCAAATTACGATAGCAATAACGTTCAATCTCATTTCTTTCATCGAGTGTGAGGGTCTCTTTAAAAGCAAAGGTGAGATTTTGCTGAATGATACGATTGCGTTTCGAAGCGATTTTATGAGCCAAGGCTGCCAGTGAAACAAAGAGAGCTTTTCGCCAAGTATAGGGGAGTGTCATCAAAAAAGTGTCCAGAATCAAAAAGAGGCGAAATAAGATCATACTAAAAGTTCCTTGGCTTTTTTAACTACAACGAGGGGATTAATATCACGAATCGAAAAATCAGCTCTGTTGATTTTGAGGATATTGACTTCTGAGGGGGATTTTATCCCAAGATTGATAACAGTCGGAAAAATCATCCGCTCATTCGTGGGACCGAAAAGGGTGATGGAAGCCCTGTTCATAGCCCAAGCCATATGGGTAGGTCCCGTATC
>DATDUY010000108.1:0-9425 GCA_035290165.1 Sulfuricurvum sp.
TACGTTGGCGCTGTTTTTGGTGAGCGATTTTACCCGCTATTGGCTCCACCGTCTCCTCCATAGCGTACCCCTTTTGTGGCGGTTTCACAAAGTGCACCACAGTGCGCGGGTACTTAATCCGCTCACTTTTTACCGCGTTCACCCGATCGAAAATATCCTTTTCGGGTTTCGCTATGCCTTGAGTGCGGGGGTCGTTACGGGGGTGTTCGTTTTTCTGTTCGGAAGTTTGGAGATGATCGATTTGCTGGGGGTAAACGCATTGGTAGTGGCATTTTTAGCGTTGGGATCAAATCTGCGCCATTCGCATGTGGCATTGGCGTTTCCGACGTGGGTAGAGCGGGTTGTCTCTTCCCCCTCACAACATCAGCTCCATCATGCGCAACAAACGATGAACACAAATTACGGCGGGGCGTTGTCATTGTGGGATAGCCTCTTTGGGACATTGGCACTTAGTAGCAGAACCAAACGTTCGAGATTCGGGCTTCGCCGTGAGCAGATGAGCGAGTATAGAACTGTCTGGGCATTGTTGTCTACACCATTTAAAATAAGGGAGAGAGTATGAAATTAGAGAGAGCGATAGTGTTTTTACGGGTATCTTTGGGGATTTGTTTTCTTTGGTTCGGAATGCTCAAATTCTTTAGCGGAATGAGTCCGGCGGAACAGTTGGCGATCATGACGATGGATATTTTGACTTTTGGTTTGATCCCCTCGGCTATAGCGATCAAACTGTTGGCACTTTGGGAAGTGGTGATCGGGATTGGGTTTCTTTTCGGAAAACAGATTAAATGGGTGTTGGGACTCTTTTTTATTCATATGATCTTGACGTTTTCTCCGTTGGTGATGTTTCCCGAAATCTGCTTTACACAGGTTCCGTTCGCGTTGACACTGGTAGGTCAGTATATCGTTAAAAATGTGGTGCTGATTATGGGCGGGGTGATAATCTATATTTTGGATACGGAGGCAAAGCGATGAGAAAAACAGCCTTGTTTTTACTGTTAGGGACGGCTCTTTTCGCAGGGGCAAAGGAGCAAGCAAAGCTCGGAGAGATGCTCTTTTTTGACACAGCACTGTCGAAAAACCGCACTCAAAGCTGTGCAACCTGCCACAATCCGCTGCACGGGTTCGCCGACAACCGTGACAACGGGATCGGTGCGATGGTGTCACTGGGGGATGATGGGAAAAGTTTGGGTGATCGCAACGCCCCTACCGCTTCGTATGCGGTTTATTCTCCCCATTTCGGATTTGATACTAAAACCAAAAAATGGAGAGGAGGGCAGTTTCTGGACGGTCGTGAAAGCGACCTGAAAGCTCAAGCCGGAGGGCCGCCGCTCAATCCTATCGAGATGGGGATGAGTTCTAAAGCTGAGGTGGTGAGCCGTCTCAAAGAGAACCCGTCGTATGTTAAAACTTTTGAGAAACATTACGGCAAAGGGGTGTTGAATAATCCTGAGAAAGGGTACGATGCAATGAGCCGCGCCATCGCCGCATTCGAGTCAACGGAGGCATTTTCGCCGTTTGATTCGAAATACGATCGTTATCTCAAAGGGCAATATACGCTGACCCCTCAAGAGGAGCTGGGTAAATCGCTCTTTTTCTCGAACAACAACACGAACTGCGCTACCTGCCATCAGCTCAAAGGGGAAGATAAGAAAGGGGAGACGTTCAGTAACTATGAGTACCACAACATCGGTGTCCCTTCTAACACGGTTTTGTTTGAACGGGGGATCGTAAAAAGCGGATTTGTCGATAACGGATTGGCGAAGAATTCCAAAGCGACAGGAAAAGAAAACAGCGGAAAATTCAAAGTTCCGACATTACGCAATATTGCCCTCACCGCACCGTATATGCACAACGGCGTATTCAAAGATTTGCGCACGGTGGTACTGTTTTACGATAAGTTTAACAACTCTGCGCGCAAGCTGAACCCTGAGAGCGGTAAAGAGTGGGGCGCAGCAGAGATTGAGCACTCCATCAGCACCAAAGAGATGAAGGCGAAAAAACTGAGCGACCAAAAAGTCGATGCTCTGGTAGCGTTTATGAAACTGTTGACCGATAAAAAATTTGAGCACCTGATTCAATAAGGGAAATTATTATGTTGAAGAAAATAGTCCTAACTGCTTTGGCAATAATGACTCTCTCTGCGGCAGAGGTGAATGTCTATTCCCATCGCCATTACCCGTCTGACGCTGAGTTGTTTAAACGTTTTACCGCACAGAGCGGGATCAAAATTAATCTGATAAAAGCGAGTTCGGATGAGCTGATTTCACGGCTTGAAAAAGAGGGGAAAAACTCACCTGCCGATGTATTGATTACCGTTGATGCGGCACGGCTGCACATCGCCAAAGAGAAAAATCTCCTCACTCCGCTCAAATCGAAAGTGCTTGAAGCGAATATCCCCGCCCATTTACGTGACAAACAGGGGTACTGGGTCGCCCTGACGAAACGGGCGCGCGTTTTGGTCTATAACAAAGAGACGATTAAACCCTCACAACTCTCAACCTATGAAGCCCTCGCAACTCCTGCTTACAAAGGAAAGGTTCTGGTGCAAAGTTCAAACAATACTTATAATCAGTCGCTTTTAGCGGGGTTGATCGTTCATAACGGCGAAGTGAAAGCATCGGCATGGGCAAAAGGGATCGTTGCAAATATGGCGCGTAAACCCTCCGGCAAAGATGTCGATCAAATCCGTGCCGTTGCAGCAGGGATGGGAGATGTGGCGATTATCAATACCTATTATCTGGGGCAGCTTTTGGCATCGAAACGCCCTAGCGATCAAGCGGTGGGTGAAATGGTAGCCGTCTACTTTCCGAATCAAAAAACGACGGGAACTCATATCAATGTCTCAGGAGCAGGGATCACCGCATCGTCTAAAAACCGCGTCGAAGCACAGAAATTTATCGAGTTTTTGAGTTCACCCGAAGCGCAAAGCGTTTTTGCCGAGGTAAATTATGAGTATCCGGTCAATCCGAAAGTGAAACCTTCCAACCTTCTGGCTTCTTGGGGGAAATTCAAAGAGGACAATATCGAACTCTACAAGCTCGGAGAGAACAACGCGAAAGCGGTGAAAATCTTCAACGAGAGCGGATGGAATTAAAGGGTGAGCAGATACTTCAACCGTTGGACGGTTCAGACCTATGCATGGGTACTGACCCTTTTGCTCCCCGCACTCGTCGTGATCGCCTATGCTATGGGCTCTGAGGGGGAGACGCTTCGCCATCTCAAAGAGACGGTGCTGACCCATACCGTCCTTAACACCCTCTACCTCATCGCAGCTACTTCTACGGTTGCCCTCATCTTAGGGATAGGGAGTGCGTATCTCACCACCTTTTACACGTTTCGTTTTGAAAAAACGATTGCCCTTTTGCTTGCCATGCCGTTTGTCATCCCCGCCTATATCGTCGGATTCGTTTATGGTGATCTGTTCGGTTTTTTCGGTCCCGTTCATCTGATGCTGCGCGAGTGGGGGATCAAAGGCTATTTTGACGTATTGAATTTTTACTCGGTTGTTTTGATCTTGGGATTTGCCCTCTACCCGTATGTCTATTTGATCGTCAAAGCATCGTTTTCCAAAAGCCGCTCCTCGCTCCTCTATCCGGCGCTCAATCTGGGAGCGGGGAAATGGAGACTATTTTGGCAACTGATCCTCCCCCTCTCACGTCCGGCGATTGCGGGGGCGTTGACCCTTGTCGTGATGGAGTGCATCAGTGAATACGGCACACTCAAATATTACGGAGTCGATACCCTCAGCACTGCAATTTTTACCGCGTGGTTCGGTTTGGAAGATCCCCAAAGCGCGGCGTATATCGCCTCGATTGCGACTGTTCTGGTAATCAGTGTATTGATTATCGAAAAAATCGCCCGTAGCGGTGCCACCTATAAAAGTGAAAAACTCCTTTCCAAAATCCCTAAAGAGAGATTCACCTTTCTCGGCGGTGTTGGAGCCTATATATTTATGGCGGTTCCGATCCTCTTTGGATTTTTGATCCCCCTCTCGTGGATACTCACTTACGGATATGCCAATATTTCTCAGATTGTAGAGGTTGATTATCTCGTGGTGATTTTAAACACCTTTGTTGTCTCAGGCGGGAGTGCGGCACTCATTGTTGCGGGAGCATTGCTCATCGGTTATACGGCGCGCAATTTTCCCTACGGCATCAACCGTTACCTCTCCAAGATGGCGTCATTCGGTTACGCTCTTCCGGGGGCGGTGATTGCGGTGGGTATCGTGATTATTACCACCACTATCGATGACTATATGGGTGAAAATCTCCTTTCAGGGACATTGGGGGTTCTCATTTTCGGATTTGTCGTCCGTTTTTCGGCGGTGGCAATCGGTACGGTGGATGGGAGTTTTGAGCGTCTTGGGCTCTCGATCAACCGTGCTTCGAGATCTTTAGGGAAAAGTCACTTATCAACCCTTTGGCGAGTCGAAATCCCGTTGATGAAACGCCCTTTGATCTTTGCCTATGCTTTGGTATTTGTCGATACGATCAAAGAACTCCCGTTGACCCTCATTTTACGTCCGTTCAACTACGAGACGTTGGCGACGAAAACTTTCGAGATGGCAGAGTCGCAAATGGTGTATGAGTCGAGTGTCTACGCCCTCTCGATCGTCCTTATTGCAACCGTTCCGATGGTTTTGACTATTTTAAAAAGTGAGCGCTAATGCTAAAAATCGATCAACTCAGTAAACATTTTAAATCCAAAGAGGTTCTCAGTAGCGTTTCGTTGCACGTTCATAAAGGGGAGATTATCTCGATCCTCGGACGCAGCGGAAGCGGTAAAAGTACACTTCTCAATCTGATTGCCGGATTTGAGCACTCAGAAGAGGGGACAATCAGCCTCGAAAACACTCTTCTTTGCGGAGAGGGTGCTTTTATCGAACCCTCCAAACGCTCTATCGGATTTGTATTTCAAAACTACGCCTTATTCCCCCATCTGAGTGTTGCCGATAATATCGCATTCGGGATCACCCATTTGTCTAAAAATGAGAGAAAAGAGCGGGTGGAAAAACTGCTCACACTGATCGGTTTAGAAGGGTATGGGGCAAAATATCCCGATACCCTCAGCGGCGGAGAGCAGCAGCGGGTGGCACTGGCACGGGTACTGGCGATAGAGCCCTCTGTCATTTTGCTCGATGAGCCGTTCTCCAACGTCGATACGGTTCTCAAAACGACGATCAGAGATGACCTCCTCACCATCTTGCGTGCCAGTGGAGCAACGGCACTGTTTGTCACCCATGATCCCCATGAAGCGATGGCGATCAGTGATCGGATCGCTTATATTGATAGCGGGAAAATAGTTCAATTCGATACCCCAGAAGTTCTCTATCATTCTGCGGTAAACGAAAACGTCGCCGCATTTTTCGGTCCTATCAACCGATATGAGGGAGGGTTTGTCCGGGTTGAGCAGTGCCGTATCGAGGAGGATGGAGCTATCGATGCTCAAATTGAATCTTCTTTGTTTATGGGAAGTCGGTATGAGACGCGAGTACAATTTTTGCATAACAATGAGTCATGTAACTTCTTGATATATACGGATCGGTGTTATGAACGAGGTGAAAAAGTCTCACTAGCGTTTTAACCCTCTTTTAACAAGATAGTGATTATCATTTTAGAATGATAAAGGATAATGTTATGAAAACACCCACGATGACGCTTTTAAGTGCCTGTACCAAAGGGGGCATTGCCAAAGTTGTTAAGATTAATGCTACGGGAGCCCTCAAGCAGCGGTTGATTTCGTTTGGTTTGATGAAAGGTGCTGAAGTTCAAATGCTTGAGTGCGGTTTAACTAAAAGCACGTATGAAATAAAAATTGGCAATGTGAATATCGCATTACGCCGTGAAGAAGCCGAGCTGATTGAGGTGTCCGATGTCCGCTAACAAGATTACTGTAGCGCTTGTCGGACAACCCAATGTCGGCAAAAGTATGCTTATTAACTCCATCGGAAATGCAAGACTGCATGTCGGGAATTTCACAGGGGTGACGGTCGAAAAAACCGTTGTAACTTTTGAACAAGAGGGATATGAGTTCAGTGTCGTCGATCTCCCCGGAACCTATGCTTTTACCGACTACTCGATCGAAGAGAGAGTAACGCACGATTATCTTTGCAATGAAAATTACGATCTTATTATCAATGTCCTCGATTCGACCAATATGGAGAAAAATCTTCAGCTCACCGCTGAACTGATGACCATGAATAAAAAAATGGTGATTGCCCTCAACATGTCGGATGAAGCGGATAAAGAGGGGATTGAGATCAATGCACCCTATCTTTCTCAACTGCTCGGCATTCCCAGTGTCCGTGTTTCGGCAGCGGCTAAAACGGGGCTAGAAGAGTTGATGAAAGCCGTTGTTGCTGTGCATGAATCATCATTTCAGGAACAAAAACTGATTTTCAGTGAAGCGGTCGAAGAGGAGATCGGTTTGATTAGCGATTATTTAAATCGTCGCAAGTTTAAAGCGTCGATTAGCAACCGAAATATCGCAATCCATCTCCTTCAAAAAGAGAAAAAGACTTATCGGGTATTGCATGATAATCCGATTTGGACGGAGCTGCAGCCGATGTTGATCGAGGCAGACCGTCACGTACTTCTCCATCACGACACGGATGATATGAAAGAGGCCTTTGCGGAAGAGTATTTCTCCTTTAATCGGGGAATTATCGCTGAAGCGGTAAAGGTTAAACCTGTGTCACCGCTGAAAAAAACAACGACCGAAAAAATAGACTCTGTTTTAATCCATCCGATAGCCGGAATCCCGATTTTTCTCTTTTTTATGTGGGGATTGTTTCAGCTCACGTTTGAGATCGGTTCTATCCCGATGGATTGGATCGATGCGTTTTTCGGATGGTTCGGAGAGGTCGTCGGTGCTACGATTTCCAATGCGGAAATCCGTTCTCTGATCGTTGATGGGGTGATTGCAGGGGTAGGGGCGGTCGTATTGTTCGTCCCTAATATCGTGATCCTTTTTGTCGGTATCGCATTGCTTGAATCGACGGGATATATGTCGCGGGTGGCGTTTTTGCTGGACGGTTTTTTCCATAAATTCGGTCTTCACGGACAATCGTTTATCCCTCTCGTATCGGGATTCGGGTGTTCGATTCCGGCCTATATGTCGGCACGGATTTTGAAAAATGACCGTGATCGCCTCCTTACCCTTTTTGTGATCGGGTTTATGAGCTGCGGTGCACGTCTCCCCGTCTATGTCCTTTTTACAGGGGCGTTTTTCGGTTCTGAGATGGCGGGAAATGTATTGTTCGGGATTTATATCCTCGGTGCGATGATCGGGTTGGTTGCGGCGAAGGTGCTCAAAATGACGGCGTTCAAAGGTTCAGATGAACCGTTCGTTATGGAGATGCCGAAATACCGTCTCCCCTCACTGAAACTGATCTGGCATACGGTGCTCACCAAAACGATGATGTATCTCAAAAAAGCGGGAACGTTTATTGCCGCCGCATCATTGTTGATATGGTTTTTGAGCAGCTACCCGAAAGACGGTTCGCTTGATGCTCTGTTTGGAGCAAAAATCGAAGCAGCTGTATCGGATGATGAGGTAAAAATACTTGAAAATCAGCTTGCCGAAGCACAGTTGGAACAAAGCTTTTTGGGTCAAATCGGTCATGCGATCGAGCCGATATTTGTCCCTTTAGGATTTGATTGGAAAATGGCGGTAGCGTTACAGACAGGTTTGGCGGCCAAAGAGGTCGTTGTCTCGACGATGAGCGTTTTGTATTCTTTGGGAAGCGATGCGACCGAAGCGGATCACTCCCTCATCTCCACGATCAGTTCTCAGATCCCGTTTGCTTCGGCAGTAGCGTTTATCGTCGTTATCATGACCTATCTGCCGTGTTTGGCGGCTTCGGTTGTTTTTACCCGTGAAGCGGGGGGGCTTAAATATTTTGCCTACCTATTTTTCTTTACATCGATTGTTGCCTACTCACTGGCGTATGTAGCGTACCACGCAGTGTTGTGGATGAGTTAGGTAATCATTAACTACTCTTTGTTACAATATCACCATGAGTAAAATATTAATGATAGAAGATGATCTCGAATTAGCCGAGATCCTCACCGAATTTTTAGAACAGTATCAATTTGACGTAACGACGGAAGATGATCCGTTCAAAGCATTGAGTATCCTCAAACTCGAAAAGTTTGATGCGGTGATCCTCGATTTGACCCTGCCGGGGATGGATGGATTGGAGGTGTGCGAAGCGATTCGTGCACGTCAAAATATCCCTATTATCATCTCCTCGGCCCGTTCGGATGTTTCCGATAAGATCAATGCTCTGGAACTCGGAGCGGACGATTATCTTCCAAAACCCTACGATCCCAGAGAACTTGAAGCCCGTATCCATTCGGTATTGCGCCGATACGATGCGGCTTCGGAACTGGCACAGCAAAGTGAGTGTGATTTTAAACTCAACGAATCTGCCATGCAGATTAGCTATAAAGGGCGACCGCTGGAATTTACCAATGCCGAGTACGGGATTTTGGCACATATGATAAAAAAACAGGGGATGGTCGTTTCTAGAGAAGATTTGATCCATAACGTGAGCGCGATCAACGAGGACTCATCGAACAAAAGTATCGATGTTATGATGGGGCGCATCCGCAACAAGCTCGGGGACAAATCCCTTATTGAATCGATTCGTGGCATCGGCTACAAACTTTTAAAATGATTAAAAACAATGCGGTTCTTGCAACCGTAGCTTTTGCCATGGTGGTGACCGTATCGAGTGTCAGCTACACTTTCTATCAGCTTTATGAAACCAATCGTGCCAAACACATCGATAATATCTTCACCAAACACTCCCTAATCAGTCAAATCTATCATACGTACATTATCAAGCAGGTTTCAGAGCCGATGTTTGAAGCCAATCTAGCGTTATACGATCTAGAAGAGATAACGGATGAAACGGACTATGAGATGATAATCCGTCAAGGGAGAATTCTCAAAAGTGACGGAAACGGCGATGAGATGATGGAAGAGTATGCCTTCTCAGATTCTCCTTTGGAAACCCATGCCGCGCAACAGGTCATTACGTCGATGATCGAGTATCGCGGTCATATCTATTTTTGGGTCGAATCTTCCCGTCACAGCGTATTGCTTGAAGATCGGAACATCGAACCCTATCGACCGGTAAATCTCCTTTCGGCGTATGGGACGATTATAACGATTTTGCTGGTCTCCTTCGCCCTTATCATCTACCGATTGCGCCCTTTGCGCCGTTTGAGAAAGCAGATTGCCCGTTTTGGAGAAGGGGATATGGGGGTGCGATTTCGTACCGATGGGAGTGATGAGATAGCGCTTATCGCCAATGAACTTGATTCGACCCAAAACAAAATTCGTTCTCTTATCGAGTCACGTACCCTATTTTTACGCAACATTATGCATGAGCTTAAAACTCCGATTGCCAAAGGACG
>DATDUY010000109.1:0-4848 GCA_035290165.1 Sulfuricurvum sp.
TGATTCACGATGGGGAGTATCGCTTTTGCTGTAACGGGTGCCGAGGGATTTTTCACCTCCTCAAAGATGAAGGGCTGGAGAGCTTTTACTCCAAAATGGGTTCTACGACCCTCACACCACCTACGGAGCAATTCGAAGCGAGTTCCAATTTCGACACCCCTGCCTTTAGCGAGCGGTTTGTGACGACCACCAAAGAGGGGCTTTCCCAAGTCTCTTTAGTCATCGAGGGAATACATTGTGCGGCGTGTGTATGGCTCAATGAAAAAGCGCTCCATAAGATGGAGGGTGTGATCGAAGCACATATCAACTATACGAACAATAAAGCCCGTATTACGTGGAATCCAGCGGACGTTAAGCTCTCCGCGATTATCGATATGATCCGCGCCATCGGATACAACGCATTCCCGTACGATTCCTCACTTCAAGAAGTACGTGCCAATAAAGAGCGTAAAGAGTATTATCTGCGTATGGCGGTAGCGACCTTCGCGACAATGAATATGATGTGGATTGCCGTGGCTCAATACGCGGGGTATTTTACGGGGATCACTCAGGATATTAAAACCATTTTGAATGTTGCCGAGTGGGTCTTAGCGACTCCGGTACTTTTTTACAGCGGATGGGTCTTTTATCGCGGTGCCTATTACGGGCTACGCAATCGTGCGGTGACAATGGACTTGCTCGTCGTTACGGGATCATCTCTGGTATATCTTTATTCTATCTATATTACGGTATTTGAAAAAGGGGAAGCCTATTTCGATTCGGTGGCGATGATCATCACTTTTGTCTTGTTCGGAAAGTTTCTCGAAGTGCTCAGTCGGAAAAATGCGGCGGATACTCTCGACATCATAGGCAAACATATTCCGCGTGAAGTGAGTATCTTAGAGGGGGAATCTATCCGTTCCGTCGATGTCAACGAAGTCAAAGTCGGAGATGTGATCGTTATCCGAAGCGGTGAACGTTCCGCAATTGACGGTGAAGTGATCTCAGGGGAGGGGAGTTTTGATGAAAGTAACCTCACGGGAGAATCCGAACCGATATTTAAACGACTCGGCGATCGGATTATTAGCGGGACGACGAGTATCGATGCACTGATCCATTATCGCACGACCAAAGATTTCGCCCATTCGACCCTCTCGAATCTTGTCAATCTGTTAGAGAATGCTATGGCACAGAAGCCCTCTATCGAACAACTGGCGAATCGACTTTCACAGCATTTCTCTTCGACCATTTTATTTTTGGCAATTGCAACGTTTTGGACATGGTATTTTTGGCCGCACAGCTTTGATCGCTCACTCATGGTGGGGATTTCGGTCATTATTATCGCGTGCCCGTGTGCGCTGGCTCTTGCAACACCTGTGGCGACATTGGTAGGATTGGCTCTGGGTGCAAAGAGGGGAATCCTCTTTAAATCGGCGGCACAGATCGAGACGATGGCGAAAGCTACCATGGTGGTACTCGATAAAACGGGGACGATTACCCAAGGGCGTCCCGAAGTCATTTACGCTACGATTCACCACCCTTTTGATCTGAGTGCCCTCTATGCCCTCGTCTCCTCCTCCAAACACCCGATCAGTCGCGGGGTAATGGAGTATCTGGAACGTACAGAAGAGGGTATTGAGTCCGGTAGTATCGAAGAGGCGCGTGAGATTCCCGCTCGCGGTATGGTCGGACGCTCTGATGGGGTGATGATCGCCGGGGGGAATGGATTGCTGATGCAAGAACTCGGGATTGAGGTCGGAACTTCGAGCGATAAAAGTATTTTTTATTATACCGTGGCAAATCAATTGGTTGCTGTGTATGAGCTGCGTGATCTTCCGAAAGAGAAAGCGTATGAATCGATTGAGGGGCTGAAAAAATTGAGCCTTCGTGTCGTCATGTTGACGGGAGATCATGAAGCTGCGGCATTGAGAGTAGCCAAGGAAGTAGGGATCGATGAGGTTTATGCCCATTTAACCCCTGAGGGTAAAGCGGCATTTATTGAGCAGGCGCATAGTGAAGGGCATATCGTCGTGATGGCAGGAGACGGGGTCAATGATCTGTTGGCACTAGCCGCTTCTGATATTGCGATTGCGATGGGGAACGGGAGTGATATCGCTATCGAGGTGAGTGATGTGGTATTGATGAACGATTCCCTGACATCGCTCACGGAAGCGTTCGGGATCAGTCGCAAAACATATGGACTGATTAAACAAAATCTCGGTATCTCACTGGTGTATAACTCGATCACAATACCGTTGGCGATGATGGGATATGTCATCCCGCTCATTGCCGCGATTTCAATGTCGTTTAGTTCGCTTCTCGTCGTCGGTAACTCGATGCGGGTTCGCTGGATGTATAAATAAGAAGGATAAACTATGGACAGTTGGGTCATCGCTATGATGTTGGGTGCATCGCTTTTTTTAGGCGGTATAGCTTTGGTTGCATTTTTGTGGGGAATCAAAAACGGTCAGTTTGATGATGAGAAAAAAATGATGAATCAAGTGCAGTATGATGATGAAAACGAACTAAATGATGCCGCCAATCAGCAACGTAAAAAAGAGTCAGTGAATAAAAAAGAAGAGTATCGACCGGAATAGAAGAGAAAAAGAACTCACCGCAGGTGCGGTGAGCGCGGTATTATTTAATACCTGCGATGTAAGAAGCAAGAGCTTTCATGTCAGCATCTGACATTGCAGCAACTTGACCTTTCATCAATGCACCCATACCCGCTTTGTTCAAAGTACCAGCTTTGTAACCTTTGAGTGAAGTTTCGATAGCACCAGCTGATTGACCTTTTACGATCGCTGATTTACCAAGAGCCGCTTTTTCAAAGCTAGGACCATGACAGGCAGCACATTTAGCTGAAAGAGCTTTTCCATCAGCAGCCATTAAAGATACACCGGCGAACAACATTGCAAGAGCAATTTTTTTCATTTGTTTTCTCCATAAAAAATTTCGCCGCTATTATAGTCCTATCTATCTTAAATCACTCTAACTGTTTAACCTTTAATAAAGAGTTTGTTACAATATGACACTACCTTTAAGAAGGATTATCCATGCGCTACAGTGATGTTAATTTAAACCATAAGAGTATTTTGATAACGGGAGGGGCAGGTTTTATCGGCTCTAATCTCGCTTTTTATTTTCAGGAGCATTATCCGCACGCCCATATAGTCGTATTGGATCTTTTCCGCTCGAATGTGACTCTCTCCAACGGTAGTCTCAAAAGTTTCGGTCATTTCAAAAATCTCCTCGGCTTTGAGGGTGAAGTAATCAGCGGTGATATCAATGACAAAGCACTCTTAAATACGTTGCAACAAAACTATAAATTTGATTACATTTTTCATGAAGCGGCGATTTCAGACACGACGGTGTTAGAGCAGGATTTGATGATCCAGACGAACGTCAATGCATTTAAAGATCTCCTCGATATCGCGGTAGAGCACGGTGCCAATATGATTTATGCCTCATCGGGTGCGACGTACGGGGATGCTCCCTCTCCTCAGCGTGTAGGGCGGGAAGCTCCTCAAAATGTATACGGTTTTTCGAAATTGATGATGGATCATTTGGCGCGTCAATATTCTCAAAAACATGATCATATCAGCATTGTGGGACTGCGTTATTTTAATGTTTACGGTCAACGAGAGTTTTTCAAAAATAAAACGGCATCGATGGTAGTACAGTTCGGACATCAGTTGCTCTCAGGCAAAAATCCGAAACTGTTTGAAAATTCTGACCAAATCTTGCGCGATTTCATCTACATCGAGGATATTGTTCAGGCAAATATTCTCGCGATGCATCCGAGAGAAAACGGTGTCTTTAATGTCGGCACTGGGAGGGCGCGATCGTTTCAATCGATGGTAGATATTCTCCAGAGCGAGTTGGGGACATCCTTTGCGTGTGAATATATGGCGAATCCGTATGTAGGGCGTTATCAGTTTCACACCGAAGCCGATATCGAATCGACGAAAGCTGTTTTAGGGTATGCGCCTCGTTTTGAGTTTGAAGAGGGGATTTCGGCATATGTACCGGAAATCAAACGGTTGTTTGAGCAGGAACTCTCATGAAGTCACTCCATAACTCCCACCCCCATATTCTTGTTATCGGGGATCTGATGATTGACCATTATTTATGGGGAGGGTGCGAACGTATTTCCCCCGAAGCTCCCGTACAGGTGGTCGATATTTCCCGTGAAACGACCGTTCTCGGCGGTGCGGGGAATGTGATCAATAACCTTATTGCTTTGGGTGCACAGGTGAGCGTGAGCGGGGTGATAGGAGATGATGAAAACGGTGCAGAACTGCGTGCAATGCTCTCTACAATCGGGGCGTCCAGTGAGGGGTTGATCACCCAAAAAGGGCGAAAAACATCGAAAAAGAGCCGTATTATCGCCTCCAATCAACAGATTCTCCGTTACGACAAAGAATCAAAAGACTCCATCGATACAACCAGTGAAACCGCCATTGCTACCTATGTCGAAAGTGTGATTCATTCATGCGATATCATTATCCTCTCCGATTATGGCAAAGGGGTGATTACCGATACGGTTGCCGGAGGAGTGATCGCGGCAGCACATGCGGCAGGTAAAAAAGTCCTCGTCGATCCGAAGGGGAAAGATTACCGCAAATATCGGGGAGCCTATCTCCTGACTCCGAATAAAAAAGAGGCTTCCGAAGCGACGGGAATTATTATAAATGACGAAGCGAGTCTGAAAAAAGCTCTTTTGAGCCTGAAAGAGACGTGTGACTTAGAGTGTTCCATGATTACCCTCTCGGAAGACGGCATCGCTATCTATGATGAAACGATGCGTCGTTTCCCGACGGTGGCGAAAGAGGTCTTTGATGTGACGGGGGCGGGGGATACGGTGAT
>DATDUY010000110.1:0-2843 GCA_035290165.1 Sulfuricurvum sp.
CGAAAAATGCTGCCAAGCGCTTTGCACCCGCATCTTCCATTTTGACTGGAAATGAAAGCTTTTTTTGTATAAAAAGTGACATGTTCTGAATAGGGCTTAAATGTTTATACCCATACAATCGAAGGATAAAATCAATGATTAACGCTATCAATATTACCCAATTTTGTGTCACTAAAAATGCACAAATGGCACTTATTACGAATAAGGTATTTATACGGACAATGGTCGCATCAATTTGACGAAAGATAAGGGGGCATTGTTGAGCCATAATAATCTCCTAAATTTTCGTTATTTTAATATAGGTTTTTCTTATTGTCAAGTATTCATACCTGTTTACTAAGGTATAAATTTTAGGACAAAAAAAATGGGGAATATTTCCCCATCTTTCAGAATTACTGACGCTCTTTTATCAAATCACGTATTTTTTTCTCTACACTTGCTAATGAATCAAACGGTTTAAGCAAATAATGATCTGCCCCTACTTTATGACTGTGCAAGACTTTATCCAAGGTCGAATAGGCGGTCATCATCACGACGACGCACTCGGGATCTTTGGCTTTGATCTCTTCAAGTACGCTCAATCCGTCTTTTTGCGGCATCATAATATCAAGAAGTACTCCATCATACTCACCTGCGCGAAAGCGGCTCACCGCATTAACCGGATTGTCCATATAGGTAATTTTAAAATCACCCGAACGTCCCAATGCTTTTTCCAACATTGTACCAATCGAGTGTTCATCATCTACAATCAACAAACGTATCATTTTACCCCTCCAAATAGTTGATTAATCGCACTTCCCATCAAATCTTCCGTTTTCTCTGCTACGAGAATATCAAGTGCTTCAAAAACACCATGACTCGCCTCTTCAATTGTTTTAATGCGCTGCTCGATCTGGGTACGTGAACACAGTTTTTTACCTTCGCCGCAATCGGCAATCAACGCATTGGCTTGAGAATGAACCGCAGCATGCGGTGCTTCCAATCGACTGTACGATTTGAGATGTCCGAATTGCTCTTTTCCGATTCCGCCATCATACCATTTGCCCAATCGGCAGTTATGGTGATCTACCGGTTTGAAATCATTGGCTTGACCGAACAAGAACGCATAGACATTATTTTTAAAAATAACATGGTCGATTTTAGCCAAATTACTGAAAATATAGTTGCTGATGTCCATGATTTCATACACGCTGCGCGAAGAGTTGCGTTGAAATACCGCCATACGGCTGCTAAGCTGCGAGACTTCTTGTTTCGTGTTCGAAACAATACCTGCGAGCTCTTCCGTTGCACTTTCAATCTCATTCGTATCTTGCTGCATCGTTTGAATTACGATTTCAATCTCTTTCGTCGCTTTTTGGGTACGTTCAGCCAGTTTTCTCACCTCATCGGCGACAACCGCAAATCCACGTCCGTGTTCACCCGCACGTGCCGCTTCAATAGCCGCATTCAATGCCAAAAGGTTGGTTTGATCGGCAATATCTTTAATCAATGCGATAACATTAGAGACCTCATTCGATCGTGAAACAAGACTCGCCGTAGTTGAAAGAGTCCCCTCCATCAATTCCGCCAGTTTGTTCATATACTCATCAACATGATTGGCAATTTTAAGCCCTTCATCCGACCCTTTAGCCGTTTCACCCGACTGCTGTACCATATCTTTGAGTTTTTCAAGAATATCCATAAACACTTTTTGGGTGGAGTTCAGTGCCCCTTTAATACTTTGTTGATGCATCTCAAGCAATCCGCCGTCCTCGTCGCCGACTACAGATGATTTGATGAGTATAAACCCTCTCATCCCGTTGCTTAGAGTTTTACTGACAACCGATGCTTCACACTCTCCGACTACAATTTCCGATGTTCCTTTGGATAATTCTCGTAGAACGGTCTCTTTATTGGTAATCGATTCAGCCCGAGCATTAAAAAAAACCGCTTCCCCTTGAGGATTCAAGATAACAAGTGCTTCTTTATCACTGAATGCCGCTATCTCTTTATAGAGTGCTAATTCAGCTTTCAGCCCATTACACTCTTCTTGCAATAACTGCTTCTCTTCCCTCAATCTTTCTGTTTCACCATCAAACCACATCACATTTCTCCTCATATTTTTTCAAGGTAATTTCAAAAGCCGCACCCTGATTTTCGTTCCTCACCTTGACATGTCCCCCATGTTTATCGATAATCGCTTTGGCAACATTCAAGCCAATTCCCATGCTCTGCTTTTTATCTCCGCTGATTGCAAAATCAAAAATGCCGTCCAACATCGACTCAGGTATTCCTCCCGCATTATCGGTGATCGTAATGGTAATCACATCTGTGTTACAATAAAAGCGAACATCAATTCGGCGATTTTCATATGGTATTGTACCCTTTTCAAATTCATCTAACGCATTATTTAGCATTATAATCCACACTTGTTCCAGACGGTTAGATATCCCCATCGTCATACAAGAGGTTATATCGTAGCTGCTAGCAAGGGAAAACAGCTCCTCGTTTATCCAAATGGGGACAATATGTTTAGAGCGGTTTAAGATAATACGAAGAGCGTAAACCAAAGTCATATGGATATTGCTCGGCTTCATCTCCTCTTTACCGGTGCCGGCGAACTCGTACATCGAATTGACAATCGATTCGATACGAACAATCCCTTCGTGTATCGGCTTAAACAAAGAGAGAACTTCAGGCAGTTTATCTTCACACTCCCACTCCAACAATTCCAAATTTCCTTTGATATAGGTGATGGGGGTATTGATCTCGTGAGTAATCGCCGCCGCCAAACGCCCGACACTCATCAGTTTTGCATCATTAATTTTATCCTCTTTCAACCGTTCAAGCGGCGTAACATCAAT
>DATDUY010000111.1:0-7599 GCA_035290165.1 Sulfuricurvum sp.
AGCATCGGCAGATCGTGAACGTGAAGCGGCTATTTTGATCGCGGACGGGCAAAGACGAGCCGCTATCGCTCAGGCGGAAGGGTTAAAACAATCGGTTATTTTACAGGCGGAAGGGAGACTCGAAGCAGCGAAACTCGAAGCACAGGCAAAAGTGGAACTGGCAGAGGGGGATCGTAAAGCGATGGTTGTTGTGGCGCAAGGATTTGCAGCGGGAGAGGCAGCTCCTCATTATCTCCTCGCACAGCGCTACATCGACAGTGTTAAAAATCTGAGCGAGTCGGATAACTCTAAAGTGGTCTTTATGCCCGCAGATTGGCAGCAAAGTCTCGCGGGGGCTGTTGGATCGCTGGGATATTTGGGCACAGCTCTTGGGGAGAAAAAATAGGGCAAATTGCCAACTTTTTTACCTCTTAGGAGGGTTGGGTTATAATCACTTTTATGATCTATGAAATAACAACCCTTATCAGCCTCTCTGCTGCTACCGCATTGGCTTGGCAATACACTCGTATACGTGAAGAGAGTGCGCTATGGCAGTCTCAAGCCGCGCAGCTTCAAGAAGCGTTAAACCAAGAACATGCACAGCGTGTTGATGTTCAAACTAAAAGTGAAGCGCTTCGCCGTGAGTACCATACTCTGGAACGTGATTACGCCGTTCTCCATACCCGTCATGAAGAATCGGCACGCTCCTTTGAAGAGAAAATCCGTCTCCTCGATGAAGCGAAACTGCAAATGAAAGCTCAGTTCGAACATCTTGCCACGCAGATTTTTGAGCAAAAAGCGAAAACCTTTGATGAAGCCCATACGAAAGGGCTTGATCTCCTTCTCAAACCGTTTCGTGAGCAGATCACCCAGTTTGCGACCCAGAGCAAAGAGCAGTTTATCCATGATGCGAAAGAGCGTCAAAGCATCAAGGACGAAATACTCCGTCTTAAAACCCTCAACGAACGGCTCAGCCAAGATGCGATCAACCTCACTCAAGCGCTCAAAGGGGAGAACAAAACGCAGGGGAACTGGGGTGAGATCGTGCTGGAGCGGATACTCGAAGAATCCGGATTACGCGAGGGTCACGAGTACGAAACCCAAAATACCTACAGCGACGAAGAGGGAAAAAAATTCCGACCCGATGTCATTGTTCATCTCCCGCAGAACAAAGATATCATCATCGATTCAAAAGTCTCCCTCGTCGCGTATGATGCCTTTATCCGTGCCGAAAACGACGAAGATCGCGCTCATGCACTGAAACAGCACCTCCTCTCGATCCATGCTCATATCAAAGGATTAAGCTCCAAACGGTACGAACAACTCAGCGGGGTACGCACCCTCGATTTTGTCCTCCTCTTTATGCCGATCGAGGGGGCGTTTCTCCTTGCACTGGAGCAGGACAACACCTTCTTTAAAACGGCGTATGAACAAAACATCGTTGTTGTTTCTCCATCGACCCTTCTCGTGACATTGCGCACCATCGAGCACATTTGGCGAAGCGAATACCAAGAGCGTAATGCCAAAGCGATTGCCGAATCGGCGGAAGCGCTGTATGAGAAACTGGTTGCGTTTGTGGAGGATATGGAAAAAATCGGTGAGCAGATCGGGCGTACCCAGAAAAGCTACGAGGGGGCGATGAACAAACTCTCAACCGGAAAAGGGAACCTGATCCGTCGTGTCGAGTCGATGCGGAAACTGGGGTTGAAGCCCAAAAAGATGCTTCCCTCTTCTCTGACGGAAGCAGACGACGAAGAAACTCTCTTATAGGTGGGGAATTTTCACCTTTGAATTAAGCAATGCTCCGATGAGTATCATCAGGGCTAACACCCCCATCCATCCGATAAATCCTGATCCGAGCCACACAAGCCACAGCAAAATCGCACCAAGCGGTGTCGGAACACCCGTAAAGTGTTTCGCTACTTCTCCCGCATCGGTGTTGATGTTAAATTGGATAAGACGGCGCAGACCGCTGATGACATAGTAGATCGAAGCGATAGAGGCAACAATAAGTGGTACTCCGGTTAGATCGGTGTAGACGGACTGGAAAATAAAGAATGTCGGGACGAGGACAAAGCTGAGAAAATCGGCAAAGGAATCGAGTTGAACTCCAAATTCGTTTGAAAGTCCGAATTTACGGGCAACTTTCCCGTCAATGATGTCAAATGCTCCCCCCATCCATGCCAAGATGACGGCAATCATAAACTGATCTTGCGTAATGAAATAGGTTGCTAATAACCCGCAGGTAATATTTGCCATCGTAACGAGGTTGGCAAGATTGAAGTGACTGGTTGAACGCCATAAAAACTGCATCAAAACTCCACATTTTTACTTTATTTTTGAAAGTATAACCAATCAGTACTGAAAGTCTTAAAAGTTAATAATGATAACTCTTTTCATTATTAAGCTTCATATAAGACGATATCCATTATCATTACGACATATTTTAATAATGCAGAACTAAATGAATGAAATGCGTTGTTCATAAATACATAAAAAGGGCTGAGAATGATGAAAAAAACAATAGCAATGAGTTTGGCGGCAGTTGCCGCATTGAGTGCTTCAAGTATCGATGAGGCGTTTGTAGCGGGAAAAGCGAGCGGACAGATTCGTGCGGCGTATGTCAATCAGGACAATGCAGTGGATACTGACACCTATGGAACCTCACTCGGCGGTGTATTGAAATACGAGACAGCCGCATGGAATGATATCAAACTCGGTGTAGGTGCCTATGTCTCTCAAAAGCTCCATTTTGCAACCGGAGATTTTAACGAGGGAAAAGCAAACCCTGATCTGTTTGCGGCAGATACTGAATCATACGCCTATGTAGGAGAAGCCTATATCGATTACAGTGCAAATGACTTCACCCTCCGTGTTGGTCGTCAGCTGATCGATACACCGTTGGCGGATACCGATGATATCCGTATGCATCCGAACTCTTTTGAAGCAGCTATCGCAACGTATAGCGGAATTGAGGGGACAACACTCGTCGGCGGATACGTCACACGTTTCGCTGGATACGATTCAGGAGATGATATCTCTAAGTTTAAAAAACTTGGCGCTGATGAGAGTAACGGTGTTGCGGTAGTCGGTATCGTGAATGAGAGTGTTGAGAACCTTGCCGTGCAAGGATGGTACTACAGTATTGACGAAGTTTCCGATGCCCTTTATGCCGACGCAACCTATACCATCCCTTTTAGTGAAACGATGGGGCTCGAACTCAGCACCCAATACGGACACTTCTCAGAAGAAAAAGCCAGCGGTATGGATGGAAACGTTTACGGAATAGGTGCGGCGTTTAATGTCGGTGCATTAATACTTGGAGCAGCCTACAACAAAGCATCCAATGATGAGGGGAAATCAGTTTCTAACGGATTCGGCGGCGGACCCTACATGACCTCTATGGAAGAGATGACGATTGACGGATTTGAGGACGTCAAAGCCTACCAACTCAGCGCAGAGCTTGATATGGCAGATGCAGGAGTCGAGGGGTTGACGTTGTGCGCACTGTATGGAAATTTCAAAAGTGCACCGGCAGATATGAAAGTCAAAGAGATCGATCTCATCGCAAACTATGAAGTGAACGAAGCGCTAAATGCCGAAGTAAGTTATGCCATGGTCGATGACAAAAACAACAATACGTCAGAAGACGGACTTTATGACGGCGGATACGACCGTCTTCTTGTCCGTCTCAGCTATAACTTCTAAGGAGTAATGATGAAAATGATACTAAAAACTGCAACCCTCTCGGTTGCACTCGCAATGACGCTTTATGCGGCACCGGCAAAAGATGCAAAAGTATCGATACTCAGTAACTATGCTGCAATTGCTCTCGCCAATTACAGCGAGGCGCTTAATGATGCCAAAGCTTTGGAGAGTGCGGTCAAAGCATTTAATACAGCTCCAAGTGAAGTGTCCATGAATGCGGCAAAATCTGCGTGGTTAAAAGCGCGTGAAAGTTACGGCTCAACCGAAGCGTTTCGCCTCTCAAACGGTCCGATCGATGCGGAAGACAACTGGATATCTGAGAGCTACGGAGCGTTAGAAGGGCAAATCAATGCGTGGCCTTTGGATGAGAATATGATCGACTATACGATTGATGCAGAGGGAAAACGCACTTCCGGAAATATCATCGATACCAAAGGTAAATTCAATCCCGGCGGTGAAGGCTCTAGCGAGGTTGATGTAACGACAATCACGGTCGATGCGATCACTGCTTTGAACGAAAACGGCGGGGATGCGAATGTCGCTACCGGTTACCATGCGATCGAATTTTTACTTTGGGGTCAAGATCAAGACTACAGCAATTTTATGAGCGATGCGATCACCAACGGGGCTAAAACTGCTGGGCAGCGTCCTCTTAGCGATTACACCACCGATGCAAATGCAGAACGTCGCAAAGCGTTTCTCGCTGCCGCTTCGGAGAAAATCGTAGCCGATTTGACGACAGTGAGCGGAGCATGGAGCCAAAATATCAGCAGTGATTGTTCGAAAGATGCAACAGGATGCTATCGCGGAGCGATTTTGGGTGAACTCAAAGGGGGCGATGCGAGCAAAAACATCGCACCGAAAGAGGCACTCAAACAAATTATGGCGGGGTTGGGTGTCTTTATCAAATCAGAGCTTGCGAATGAGCGTATCGCGGTAGCGGTACTCACCCCGAGCGAAGAGGATGAACACTCATGCTTCAGTGACAACACACACCGCGATATCGCTCAAAACTACCAAGGGTTCAAAAACATCTTGGTCGGTCAGTACGGAGTGATCAAAGGTGCAAGTATCCTCGATGCGATGGATCCGAAAACCAAAAAAGTGATTGAGAATTTGATGGTCTCCATCGAAGCTAAAATCGCAAAAGTGGATACAACGGCAAAAACAACGGCACACTTCGATTACCAAATCCGCAGTGACAACGCTATGTCGGGTGAGATCAAAAAACTCAAAAACGAGATGCGCCGCCTAGGGGATATGATGGTATTGGTGGCAAAAGCCAACGGTATCCGACTCAGCACCGAAGAGGTAACCGATCCTGAAGAGACAAAGTTGTAATTATGATTTTAAGAGTAGCCACGGCAATCGTCCTTTCGGGGGCGTGCGCTTTAGCCAATCACCTGACAACGATTCAGACTAAAGCGCTTTTATCACAAGCTTACGGAAACCTCAGTAATGAGGAGAGTGAGCGTTTTATTCTGGGTAAGAGTTTTTTCCGTGTCCCTTGGGTCGAAGCACCGAGTGCTACCACGGCGCGCGACGGATTAGGGCCGCTTTTCAGTGCCAATACCTGCATCAGCTGTCATCCCCATAACGGCGCGGGATCGGTCTATGGAAGCAACGGTGAGATTAGCCGTTCTTTGGTTACACGGTTTTCTCTGAAGAATCAAGTAGATTTGAAAAACGGGTTTACCCCTGATCCGATCTATGGGGCACAGCTCAGTATTAACGGGGTTAAGGGCGTTCCTTACGAGGGAAAACCGACATTGGTGTATGAAGCGGTGATGAGTGAGTACAGCGACGGTGAACGTGTTGAACTGCGCCGCCCGAAAGTAGGGGTAAAAGAGTTGGGCTACGGTGCGCTACATGGTGACACGGTGCTCTCTAACCGTCTTGCCCCTGCGCTTATCGGTATGGGGTTGCTGGATCAGATCAGCGATGCGGAGATCCTCTCCCGTGAAGATCGTGAGGATAAAGACAATGACGGGATTTCAGGTCGCGCAAACCGCGTAATCGATCCGTTGAGCAAGAAAAGTGCGATAGGGCGTTATACGTGGAAAGCTTCGGCGGTGAGTGTGCGTCATCAGGTCGCTTCGGCGTTTCATAACGATATGGGATTAAGCACATCGATCTATCCCCACAAGAATTGCAGCGCTAAGCAAGAGGAGTGTGTGAAAGCTCCTCGCGGACGCGATCTGCTGGATGTAAGCGATGAACGTCTGGGTGCAGTCACTTTTTATGTGAACCATTTAAGAATCCCGAAACCATCGGTGAATAAAAAAGGGGAAACCCTATTCGAGCAAATCGGATGTGTTTCGTGTCATACCCCGTCGGTCAAGTTGCGCGATGGGAAAACCATTGCTCCTTACACCGATCTGCTGTTGCACGATATGGGGATCGATTTGAGCGACAGACGCAGAGAGTTCGATGCAGATGAGAGTGAATGGCGTACCGCCCCGCTGTGGGGGATCGGAAAACGGACGTTGGTGCTGAATCAGCGCAACTATCTCCATGACGGACGTGCACGCACGATCGAAGAGGCGATCCTCTGGCACGGTGGGGAAGCGAAAGCTTCGAAAGAGGCATTTCGTTCCCTTAACCGTTCGGATCGGCAAGAAGTAAACCAATTTTTAGAAGGTCTGTAATGAAAAAACTATTTTTAATGCTGATGTTAACACTCTCTTTGATAGCAGCGGATAAGCCGTTTCCTCAAGGGCTCTATGATGAGGTGATTTTAGCCGATGCGCTGAATGCACGTGAGAGTGCCAAGACCATGGTGGATGTTCTTGAGAAAGGGTCGATGGATCGCAAGGCATTCGAGAGACTTGCGTTGGACTGGAAAAAAGTACAAGCCCTCTATATCGCGGGTGAACTCGATGAGTCACTGGCGGATACTCCTTATGAGATTGATACCTATCATAACGCTAAAGAGGATGTAACGGAACAGCTGAATCGTATCGTAGACTCCAAAGAGGATGTTTCCAAAGCGATGTTTAAAAATTCGCATAAAACGCTCACTGCGCTCGAATATCTTCTCACTAAAAAAACGGTGAACGCAGAGCGTGAGCGTGCTATGGCGTTGATCGCGGCACGCACTATCGAGATGAAACTTTCCGCGATTGTCTCGGTGTATCAAAAAGAGGAGAAAAAACTCCTTTCCGATGAGAACCGCTTTAATGCCCTCGTAATGAATCAGCTGATCGCGAGTTCGTACGAGCTCAAAGAGTGGCGGGTAGGTGAGCCGACGGGGTTGGCAAAAAAATACAAAGGGACACGGGACATCCGCAAAGCCGATTTGTATCGCAGTGCTCTGTCGCTCAAAGCACTGCAAACCATAGTGGAAACCCATAAACGGGTGATGGATGCCTCTGGGTATGTTGATTATGGCGATTATGCAATCAAAGCGGGTGCGGATATGGAAGTGTTGATCGTCCGTAAATCATTGGCATCTGCTCTCAAAAATATTCACGCGATGAACGGCGATTTATTAGCACCTGCTTCCAAAGCACTTTACACCGATTTGGGACGGCTCCACAACGGCTATTACATCTCTTTGATCGGGGCGCTTAAAATGACCTCGAAGATATTGGATGCCGACGGTGACTGAGACACTTCCTTGGGATTATTTCATTGATCCCTCTAAGCGGGTCTATTGGCTCTATCTTGTGACCTCGGCAGTCATTGCCGTACTCTATTTGGCGGGGAATCTGAAAAAGCTTAGCCATGCCTTTTCGGCGATGATTTGGTGGCATCCGAGTGCGCGGCTTGATTATGCCTATTTTGTGATCTCTTTTGCGATTAAGGCACTGCTCGTTTTTCCGTTGGTCGTGAGTGCAGGGGAAGTGACGCGCCTCGTCTATACCGCTCTGGCGTCGCATTTGGAGTATGTCGAGAGCGAATTGAGTTATG
>DATDUY010000112.1:0-2394 GCA_035290165.1 Sulfuricurvum sp.
ATCGATAGGCCAGTTTTCTTAGGAGATATTTGTTAATTCCGTTGTGGACTTTATAACGGGTCGGCAGTTTGGCTGCCCATTCAACGATTCGATAATCAAGAAACGGTGAGCGGGTTTCAAGAGAAAATGCCATGCTTGAGATATCGACTTTTTGCAGATAATCATCAGGTAACGTAAAAAATGCATCCAGCCGCATAGAGCGCTCAATGGGATCAAGGGTCAAGGGCATTTTTCTCGAAGCTTTAGAAAAAAGGTCGCGGATGCTTGAGGTGTTTTTCAAGATGGCATCGTCTAAAACGCCGTTAAAGTCTTTGGAAATACTTCGAGAAAAAGCAAACGCTGCGGCTAAATCATCCTGCACGAGAGCTTTGGATAAAAGTTTGAGCTTGTGAGAGGGAAGGGTACCGAGCAGATAGGAAAAAGAGGTTCGAAAAATTTTAGGCAATCGATAAAAAAGTTGGAGCTTATCGATGATATTGTAATAATGGTAACCGCCGAAAATCTCATCGGCACCGTCTCCGGTAAGTGAGACAGTTACATGATTTCTAGCCAATTTTGAAACGGCCATAGTCGGAAATGCCGAACTGTCAAAGAACGGTTCGTCGAAATTTTTGATAAAGGTCGGCAATAACTCGATGAGGTTGGCAATATCGAGCGTTTCGGTGTAATGATTCGTTTTTAAATAACGGGCGACATTAGCTGCATGAATACTCTCATCCCACTTGGGTTCATTAAAACCGATCGAGAATGTTGTCAGAGGCTGAGAGGAGAGTTTTACCGCTATCGCCGTGACGAGAGAACTGTCGATCCCTCCGGACAAAAAGGTACCCACGGGAACATCGGCGATCATTCTGTATTTAACGGCTGATGTCAGCAATTCATCCAGTTCATCGATCAGCTCATCTTCTGTTTTTTGTAACCATGTATTGTCCGGTTCAATATGCCGATAATCCCAATACCGTGTGATATCAACCCTGCGGTTTTTATAAACCATAAAGTGGGCAGAAGGGAGCATCTTGATCTCTTCGTAAATGGAGAGCTCTTTGGGGATATATCCTATCTCAAAATAAAGTCGTAATGCCTGCATATCGGTTTTTTTTGAAATATCACCCAGCTCAAATAAAGCGCTAGGTCGTGAAGAAAAATAAAATCCATTGTCGGTAAGGGCATAATAAAACGGTTTTTTTCCCATTCTGTCCCGTGCACAAAAAAGTTCCTCCTCTTTTTTATCCCAAATAGCGAAAGCAAACATGCCGTTGAATCTGCTCAGGCACTCTTTGCCCCATTTTTTGTAGGCTTCGAGAATGACTTCGGTATCGGAATGAGTCTGCCATAAATGCGGTTCGTATGCTAAGTCATTTTTGATGTCCTGGAAATTATAAATTTCTCCATTGTAGACGATGACATATCGTCCGCATTTGGAAAACATCGGTTGGTTGGCTTTGGCATCCAAATCCAAAATTGCAAGTCGTGCATGCCCTAAGCCGATACTATCTTCGCTCCAGACATCCTGATGATCCGGCCCCCGTTGATGAAAAGTCATAATAGCATTATGAATCTTGTGGGGATTAACTTTTTCTTTAAACGAGTAAACGCCGCATATTCCGCACATTAGCTGAGCCCCTTCATACGATCATATTCTTTGACAACTTCTGCTGCTCTATCCGTTACTTCATGCCCCTCAGCCAGAAGCCGAGTAAAACCGGATATGCCGATTTGCTTGAGTAACTCTTCATCATTCAGGTATTTTTTAATTTTTTGGAGAAGTTCGTCATGATTTCTAAAGAAATCCGCCTCTTTTCCCTCTTCGAAAAGGGTGGCCAAATCGGCAGTATATTCTGCCATCATCATTGTTTGTGTCGCAGGTATTTCAAAACATCGTCGGGTATAGGTGTCGTTATTGAGTTTTGATAAAAAAACCAATGCGATTTTTGCACTGTTGAGTGCTTTGTTGTACTCATCATGATAAAGCGGTTTGATCGAACCGAATTTTTGCACAAAAAAGTCATATAAACGGGATTTTTCCCAACCGGTTCCAAACAGTTTCAGATTAACTCCGGCTTCGAGCAGCGTCTTGATCGCTAGATCCCTCCCGTCATCTTCAAAATGACCGATAAAGATTACGTCACACGCATAAGCTGGATGAGGAGTAGAGAGATGATAGTTTTTATCTTTCAGATAATAGGAACGCAGCAGCGAAGTGTTGTGATAGCCAATTTTATGGTAATCATCGATATTTTTCCATCGATACGCAAAAATATGATCGTAAAACGGAATCGTTTTTTTAAAATGTCTCCAAAAATAGCTAGGGTATTGAGTGGAGAACGGATCATCGTTATTGTAGCCGAATACCGAAGAACCTGTTTTGTGAATACGGCGAAGTGTTGAAGGATA
>DATDUY010000113.1:0-4460 GCA_035290165.1 Sulfuricurvum sp.
GTGCTCAAGGATATGACGACCGATAAGCGATTCGATCGCCTCATCCGCGTCAATCGGCTCAGGGTATCCCCCGAAAATAGCGAACAGCTCACCACACTGCTCCATATCACGGGGAAGATTGAGGTGAAAAAAATCGCTTAAGAGTTTTCTATCCATTGAATAGATTATAGCTTAATGCGAATGCTTTACAAAGAGGTGAGAACCGTCGATATTTTTTTAAGTATATCTGTAACTTTTTCAGAAAAACTCTTTAGCTTTTCTTCATAATCTTGGGAGAGAGGATTTCCTGCTTCGAGCTCTTCGAGAACACTAAGCATTGAATGTAGAAAATCACGGTGTTCGGCACACTGATGACAGACGGTAGTATTGGCACACATCCCTTCGTTCATCGTAATATAAGCCTCTTGCGTCGCCTCACTTAAGTGTGCATAATAGGCGTTGTTTCGGAGAGCATTGCTTCGCAGCAGCATATGTATCTTTTGAAATTGTTCTTGAGCTTCACGGAGAATATTTAGCATTGTTCTCTCCTGTTTAAATATAGTGAACATAATTGTAACTCAAAAAAGGTAGAATAGCATTACAAATTGATAACATTAAAAAGAGAATTTATGGAATATCGCTACATCGGGTGCAGCGGGTTGCGCGTATCGCCGATTGGATTGGGAACAATGACATTCGGAAGCCAATGCGATGAGAAAAACGCGTTTGCCATCATGGACAAAGCCTACGATGCAGGGGTAAATTTTTTCGATACGGCAGAACTTTATCCCGTCCCGCCGGAGGAGAAACTCGCAGGTCTTACCGAAGAGATGGTAGGACGCTGGCTGAAAAGCAAACCGCGAGAAAGTATCATCCTCGCATCCAAAGTAGCGGGTGCGGCATCAGGGTGGTTTGTCCCTCCGATCCGACACGGATATACGGCGATTGATCGGTTTCATATTGAGCGGGCAGTGGAAGGTTCTTTGAAAAGACTAGGTACCGATTATCTCGATCTTTATCAGATGCACTGGCCTGATACGATTGTCCCCATAGAGGAATCGATGAGGGCGTTTGATGCCCTCGTGCAAAGCGGAAAAGTACGCTATATCGGAACGTCCAACGACACTGCGCGCGGGACAATGAAAGCGCTGATGGTCTCCAAATATGAAAAACTCTCCCGCTTTGAATCGATCCAAAATAATTTTTCGTTGCTGAATCGACGGGATTTGACTGAGATCGGTGCTCTGTGCCGCGAAGAGAAAATATCACTGCTCCCTTATTCACCGTTAGGGGGAGGGGTATTGAGCGGTAAATACAATCAGGATATCAATGCTCACGGGCGGTTCAGCGATTATGTCAAATCGAGTAACAAGCGTCAGCGTTTGATGGCGGCGCGCTTTATGAACGATAAAACGCTTCTCTCGACACAAGAGTATCTTCGTATTGCACACGAAGCAAGTTTGGATCCGGTAACGATGGCGATTGCGTGGAGTAAACAGTTCGATTTTGTCGCCTCAACGATTATCGGAGCGACGACACCGGAACAACTCGATGCGAGCTTGGCGGCTATGAATGTAACATTAAACAGTGAAATACTCCAAAAACTGGATGAGGTACATGCAAAAATTCTTTATCCTATGGGGTAGTATCCTTCTCCTCCTAATCACAGGGTGCTCCACCAAACATTACAGTGTAAGTGAACCCAAAATCATCACCCTTAAAACGCCGAAACTTAAATTTGCCGATACGGGTTATATTCGACATGATGATACTTCGGTCGAGGTGGAACTCTTTACTGCCGGAGTTGCAGTTGAGAAAATTTCGATTGACTCGCTGGTGTGTATGAGCAGTGGATGTATGAGTGAGGAGGCATTTGTAAAAGAGTACCTTTATCCTGATTACCCAAGTGACACGATGCGCAATCTCCTTTTGGGGAAAGATATTTTCCAAGGGCGCGGCAAAGAGGAGATGTGCGACGGACGCCTTTTCCAATTTATCCGCAATGATGAGATGGACATCATCTATCGCAGAGGCAAAGGGGAGATCTATTTTAAAGATCGGCTCAACAGCCTCATTATCAAAATTGAGGATCTTGATACGAATCAATCTATCCCGTGAGTATCTGAGCTACAATCGGGTTAAAAAAGAGTCTTTATGAATGTCTCTCCCGATTTTTCGCTCCCGCTTCGTCTGATCGCCCCCTATTTTGTGGTGGCGGCACTTTTTTATATCCTCTCCATGTCCATGTTGGTATTTTTGCAACCCGATATAACTCTGCGCGATGTCAGAGTGATCGGATGGGTACACGCCTATATGATCGGTTTTGTGATGATGGTGATTATCGGAGCGATGGGACAGCTTTCGGTGGTTGTCGGCGAGGTGCATCACCGCTACCCTAGAGTATTCGGATGGATTTGGCCTCTTTTGGGTCTTGGAACGGCAGTACTTTTGGCGGGGTTTTATACGAATCCCAAGATGCTTCCGCTTGGTGGCGGTATCATTTTGGGGGCTTTGGCTCTTTTTGCTATAAATTTGTTTGTCACCCTTCGCCGCAGCCCTAGACGCACCAGCATAACCAGGTCAATGCAGTGGAGTACCCTTTTTTTAGGGGTTGGGCTTTTCATCGGGGTGATAATGGCGTTAGGGTATGCAGGAATATTTCCTATCGATCCGACGCAGTGGCGGATGGGGCATATTTTTGCCGTCTTCGGAGGATATGTCCTCCTCAACATTATGGGGGTGAGCACGGTATTGCTTCCGATGTTCGGTGCGTGTAACCGTCCCTCGGATCGGGATCATACGATCAGTTTTTATACGATGGTGATGGCGGTGAGTACAATGGTTCTTGCTTCAGCGGTTGAGATAAAGTGGCTGGAAACATTCGCGCTTCTTTTGGGAACGGGATCGGTCGCCTATTATATGTTTCAGGTGTACAGGATATTCACCTCGAAAAAACGGCGCTACAGCGATATCTGGGAACGCTCCGTTACGATTGCATTTTTATCCTTGGCTGTTTCGATGGGATCGGGAATCTATGGGTATCTGTATGAAAATGAAAAAGCGATTTTGATCTCCTTTTGGTTTCTGACGGTCGGATTTCTGGGCTTTTTAATCACGGCGCATCTGTATAAAATTGTCCCTTTTTTGGTATGGTTTGAGCGTTATGCTCCCTATATCGATGAGCGGGACGTACCGATGCTTCATCAGCTCCTCCCCTCACGGTGGGCGAATGTACAGTGGGGATTGGCTCTCATCGGAATCATCATTACGGCTTTTGCTTTGGGATCAGGTAATACGATTGTTTGGCAGGTCGGAGCTTCTCTTTTGGTCTGTTCCGGAATAGTTTTGCTGGCAATTCTTATCAAGGTTTTGCGCGATAAGTTATAATCTCGCTTTTAATAACGGAGAGACTTTATGAAACTGAGCCAACGCAGCGGAACCATAGCCCAATCGGAAATCCGCTCTATGACAAGAGCGTGCAACGCGATAAACGGGATCAATATGGCGCAGGGGGTTTGTGATCTCGAAGTTCCTCGCGCTGTGATCGAGGGGGCATATGCGGCGATGAATGCTGGCGTTAATATCTACACCCCGACCGAGGGATTGCCCCGACTTCGTCAAGCAATAGCCGATAAGATGAAACGGTTTTACGATGTCGATATCATCCCTGAGCAAGTTCTTGTCTCTGACGGTGCGACGGGGGCATTTTATACGGCGTGTATGTCGCTTCTTAATCCGAGTGATGAGGTGATATTGTTTGAACCTTACTACGGCTATCACCGCTCTACTCTTACCTCATTAGGTGTGGTATCGACGTTTGTTCGTCTCGAAGCTCCTGATTGGGAACTTGATATGGAAGCACTCGAAGCCGTTGTTACCCCGAAAACGAGAGCGATGGTGATCTGCAATCCTGCCAATCCGAGCGGAAAAGTTTATACTCATGATGAATTGGAACAGATCGGAGCCTTTGCCGAGCGTCATGATTTGATCGTATTTGCCGATGAGATGTATGAACACTTTTTGTACGGTGATGCGGTGCATAGTACGGCACTCAGTATTTCGAGTTTAAAAAATAGATGTGTCGTACTCTCAGGCTTTTCCAAAGTGTTCAGTATTACGGGTTGGCGATTGGGATACGCGATAGCTCCCGTGAGCGTTATCGAGGCAATGGCACAACTGAATGATCTTATCTACGTCTGCGCCCCCGCACCGCTTCAAATCGGCGCGGCGGTCGGGCTGGAGAATTTGGGAGATGAGTACTACACCGAGCTTGCCCGTATTCATGAACATAAACGCGATCTTTTCTGCGATGCGCTTCGTGATGCGGGACTGACTCCGAGTATCCCGAGCGGAGCGTATTACGTTATGACCGATGTGAGCACTGTGGCGGGGAATGATGATTTTGAAAAAGCGATGGCGATTTTAGAGAAAACGGGAGTTGCTTCGGTTCCGGGACGAGCATTTTATCATGATGATGCAGG
>DATDUY010000114.1:0-3767 GCA_035290165.1 Sulfuricurvum sp.
GTGATGACACGGCGGATATCACGGATGAATCCCATATCGAGCATTCTATCCGCTTCGTCGAGGATAAAAATCTCAACTGCACTGAGATCAACTGTCCCCTGCCCGATGTGATCCAGTAAACGTCCCGGAGTAGCGATAAGGATATCGATTCCGTTACGTAGCATTGTAATTTGCGGATTGATTCCGACACCGCCGAAAATAACGGCACTTTTGAGAGGGAGATATTTGCCGTATATTTTGACACTATCCGCCACTTGCGCCGCGAGTTCACGCGTTGGAGTGAGGATGAGAGCTCGGATTTTTCGATGGTTTTTAGCCGTTTTTTGCTCACTGAGGATTTGGAGCATCGGGAGGGTAAAACCTGCCGTTTTACCCGTTCCGGTTTGTGCTCCTGCGAGCATATCGCGCCCTTCTAAGATAAAAGGGATAGCTTGCGCTTGAACAGGGGTTGGGACAGTATAGCCCTGATCGTGAATTGCTTTGAGCAACGACTCGTTTAGGTTTAAATCGGTGAATGTCATAAAGGGGTTCCTTTGGTGGTTAGGCCCAACCAAAGTCGTAACTCAGGACGGTTTTAGGCAAGGGGGAAAAATAGATTATGGAAAGTGCAATTAAGAGCAAGTTCGTAAGCAGTGCCAACCGTAGGCACAGATATTTAGCCGTATTTTATCACACTAATACCACATTACATCTTCAAACAACAAACTACATCTTTGATCGCTATACTTGAGCTCTTTGCACTATTGATTCCGCCGATGCCGTTCATTCCGCATCCTTTCTTCTAAATCAGAGAGGCTAAGAATCCTATTTTCATTAATGTCGAGATGAAAATGTGAACAGGTCAAAGAATTTTTAGTTAAAAGTTCCGATTTTTCAAACATTTCGTCCGAAAATTCTTGATGGACTTGTCCCAATATGACAAAATCGTTGGCATGCAGCCGAAACAAGGTGAGTCCGCTAAAGCGCTCCCGAATCGCTTCGGCAATATCTCGCAAAAGTTTATCCCCTTTTTCCCACCCGTATGCATCGTTATACTCTCTAAATTGGTGCAAAGAGACCACATTGACACATCGGTACAAGTGGCTGTAACTGTTTTTCAAAAGTACGACATCCAGATAGCGCTGGTTGTAAAAACCGGTTACGGGATCTCTGTAAAAATAGGCAAATCGTTCTTCTTCAAGTGTGTTGGCGGGGAGTTGTGTGATTTGTTCCTGCACTTTCAGATTTTGGAGTGCTTTACGTGCGTAGGGGACGATCGCGGGATCAAACTGAAGAGCGCTGAGTGATTCGATCTCCGCTAACGCCTCCTCGACGCTTTTTCGAGCTTTGTAAATACGATTGGTTGTCATGGCATCAAATGCATCGGCAACAATCATAATTTTTCCCAACTCGTGAATCTCATCTCCCGCGATTTTTTGGGGATACCCTCCCCCGTCATAGCGTTCATGATGGCTTTTGATAATCGGTACGATACCGTCAAACATCGGAATTTCACTCAGCATGTCAACTCCGACATTGACATGCTCTTTGATCAACTCCCGCTCAAGCGAGTCAAGATGGCCTGGTTTGAGCAAAATATTATCGGGAGTGGCGATTTTTCCGATGTCATGAAGCAAACCGGCACGGTAGATCAGATCACATTGTTCGGAAGGATAATTCATCTCAATGGCTATTTGTTTCGAATACTCGGCAACCCTTTGAGAGTGTCCCGCCGTGTAGCTGTCACGTCGTTCCACCATCTTAATAAGTCCCAAAAGCGTTTTTTCATAGTTGTCGATTTTCTCATTTTCAAGTGTACGGCATGCTTTGACTTTCATATCCACCAATATTTCAAGCTGTTGGCGATACTCTTCATTTTCACGCGTCTGCATGATTTTGAAAACCGTTTTATAGAGTACTTCGATAATTTGAGTATGTTGGATCGGCTTGAGGATATACGCATCGATTCCCAGCTTAATTGCCTCCAACAAATATTCGCTCTCCGTGTATGCGGAGGTGATCATCATCTCTTGGAGCGGATTGATTTTTTTGATCTCGCTGAGCATCTCAATCCCGGTCATTTTCGGCATCATAATATCGGTTATGACAATATCAAAGCTACTGTTTTTATAAACATCAAGCCCCTCCAAACCATCGGAACACACCACCAAAGCTGGGAAAACTTTTCCCAAATACTGTTGCATTTCCTCACGCAGTTTTAGATCATCTTCAACATATAAAACCGTAATGCTAGATCCCGTTTCACGAAGAAATTTAAGCTGTTCCGAGGTATTCATAGCATTCAATTTTTTAATCCGTAGAGTTCAGCGCAGTGTTCTTCACCCCCTTGAACCTCTTCAAACCATTCTAAAAATCGTATGGCATTCTCACTATGAAAAAGTGAGCCATGCTGAGGAGCAATGGTTGAAACCTCGTAAGCACGTACACATTCGACCCATGCACGGCAAAAACGGTTTGACGCCATATAGCGGCTGTGAAACCCCTCCAAAAACGGACGGTGTTCCTCAAAATTATCAACCCGTTTGTTAAGATTTTGAGGCGATGCGATCGCGGCACCGATATCACCCGAAAAGAGGATTTTTGAGCGGCTGTCGTAGAGGGAAAAATTTCCCGGGGAGTGTAAAAAATGGGCAGGGATAAACTGCAGATAATCATTCCCGAATTTTACTCTAGCCCCATGATCTTCCAGTCCTACGATCCTATTCATATCCATCAAACCGAAATGACCCATAAACCTCACCCACAGCTGTGATATGACGAGTTTAGCAGAGGTAGCGACACTCCACTGATTGATCGCACCGGCGACATCGGGGTCTTGGTGAGAGAAAAAGATATATTTTATTTTTTGCGGATCAATATGAGCCGACACCGCATCGTAAAGTTCACTGAATATCCCTTCGCTTCCCGGATCGATCAAAACGGCACTCTCATGCTGGATAATCAAAAACTGATTGACCGATAATGAATAGTCTTGATGTTCTTCATCTTCAAGACTGAACATAATACATTTATGATTACCATCATCATAGAGGAGTGTTTCATTTTTCATATTGGATTCCTTTAAATTCACGGATTAATATCATTTGCCGTTTAGCGATATAGTCGATAATATTTTTTTGTCCTTGAGAACTCAAATTGAAGATAAAAACAACTTCAAAATGACGATTTCCCTCAGTGATGCGAAGCACTTCCGCTTGTGTATTGATAATAACCGGACGCATCCCAATAGTGATGACGATATCCAAAACTACCAAATGTTTTATTGCAAATCCGGCAGGCAAGGAGGGAAACTGAATCCTCATACCACGCAGAGAAATATCCAAGATGTCCAAATCGGCGTCAAATTTACGCTCTTCATATAACACCGTTACCCGTATGTTTTCATCAGGGGTAACCCGTATCGTATCCCGACGGGTCGGAGAAGTTTCAACCAGCCGGTAGTGCTTAAATAAAACACTTTGGTCATCAAAATCGATCCGCTTAATCCCATCTGCCATAATCGTCATCGGAAACAGTTCTGAGGAGAGATAAAATATATTTTCATGCTGCATCGCTTTGAGCTGAACGTAGGGAGCTTTGAGGGTAACGTTTTTCTTGTCAATACTCACTACTAACCCGTCGTTCGAAATATTCAACCCTTTATACAGGTTATGCACTTTAATTTTCGCACCGCTTCGCATCGCCATCTCAAGCAATCCGCACACCATTTTTTCATCTTTAGCCAACTCTTCGCGCTCTGTAGCATTGGTGTCATAGAGTTTAAGAAG
>DATDUY010000115.1:0-7164 GCA_035290165.1 Sulfuricurvum sp.
AAACTAACAGGATACAAAAGCGGGTCGTTCGGCGGTGAACAAAAGGCGACGATGCAGGCTTCTCTTGGGGGGTTGAGCGATGACGATCTCAAAGCCGTTGCTGCTTATGTCGGAAGTTTAAAGTAATAGTTACACCAACAGTTTTTCAAACTCCTCCGCCCTCACCGGCGGACTTTTAAAATACCCCTGATACATTGTGCACCCTTTTTCTCTTAAAAAATCGATCTGTTCTATCCGCTCTGTCCCCTCAGCCAAAACCTGAAATCCCAACGCCTGCCCCATTGCGATGATCGCCGTAACAATCGCCATATCATCACGCTCATAGGGGATGTCATCGACAAAACTTTTATCAATTTTAAGGACATCGATAGGAAACCGTTTGAGATACGAGAGGGACGAATATCCCGTCCCGAAATCATCGATTGCCAAACGGATACCGTGTGCACGAAGAGAATGAAGCATTGCAACCGTCTCCTCTTCCCGCTGCATTAATGCGCTTTCGGTTAATTCAAGCTCCAGCCGGTCAGCCGGATAACCGCTCTTCTTAAGAGCCGTCTCAACCATCAGCGGTACATTTTGATGGCGCACCTGATGTGCCGACACATTCACTGCCAATGTCAGCCGATGCCCTTTGTCGAGCCATATTTTTCCCTGAGCACACGTTTCGTTCAGTACCCACTCCCCAATCTCACCGATGAGTCCTATCTCTTCGGCAATAGGGATAAATTCACTGGGCATAACGAGTCCTCGCATCGGACAGTTCCAACGTATCAGTGCCTCAGCTCCGACGATCCGCCCCGTCTGCATATGAACCTGCGGCTGATAATAAACTTCAAATTCGTGGTTTAGAATAGCGCGGCGCATGCGTGTCTCACACTCAATACGCTGCCGTGCCGAATCGGTAAGTTCATCCGTATAATAGTGATAAACCCCTCGCCCCTCAGCCTTTGCTTTGTAAAGCGCCGCATCGCTATGCTGAAGCAGTATCGCCGCATCTTCCCCGTGATCAGGAAATAATACGATTCCGGCACTGGCTCCCACATGGATTAATGCACCGCCGGAGAGTCGATAAGATTGAGCCAATGCACCGAGCATCTCTTCGGCTAAACGTCCCGCATCTTCAGGATGGGTGATGTTTTCAACCACTACCGCAAATTCATCTCCCCCTAAACGTCCGATCAAATCTCCCTCCCGAAGGCGTGAAGAGAACCGCGCAGATACCATTTGCAAAAGTTCATCTCCCGCACTGTGCCCATAACTGTCATTGATATCTTTAAAACGGTCTAAATCAAACATCAGGAGAGCTATTTGAGTTGTATTCCGATTCGCTTTGTCGATCGAATTTTGTAAATGGGAATAAAGTAATCCCCGATTTGCCAAACCGGTGAGCGGATCAAAGTTAGCCAATGTTTCAAGCTGCTCTTCATGTTTTTTGCGTTCACTGATGTCACGTGCAATCCCCAGCAGTCCGGTTACTTTTCCAAAACCGTCTTTCATCGGTACTTTCGTAACTTCAAACAACCCCTCATAACTTTGATTCGCAAATACCAGAAACTCTTCATTATTGCGAGGAGCCCCTGCACTGAGTGTCGCTTGGTCATTGTCACGAAAAAACTGCGCAAGTGAGACATCTACAAAATCAAAATCGGTTTTCCCGACAATTGCAGCCTCTTTTGCTCCGAAAAAGCGTTCAAACATTGTATTACAGGCCAAATAGACTCCGTCTAAATCTTTTGAAAAAATAAGATCGGGGATATTGTCGAGCAGTGTTCGTAAAAAAGCACTTTGATGCGCCAACTCATCCTGTCGCTCCTGCAAATCCTGATTTGATTTCTTTTGCTCAGAAATATCACGATAAAGAGCCATCATGTACGGATGATTTAAAAAGGTAATGGAGACAACATTGACTAAAATATTCACCAACTCGCCGTTTTTAGACTTATGGAGGGTTTCGAAACAGTCTCTGCCGTTGTGCATAATGGCTTCGATACGGCAGCGTGTCTCCTCTGGAGATTCTACCGCTTCATAATCCGAAACAGTAAGTTCTGAAAACTCATCGGCGGTATACCCCAAATGCTCATATGCGGCACGATTAAATTCTACCGCCCTCAGAGTCAGCGAATCAATCAGCACAACTCCATCGGGAAGTGCTTCAAACAATGTTCGAAGCTTCAGCGCATTTTGTTCGATCACTGCCTTTTCATTTTTAATCTCTTTTTTTCGTTCTTCGATTTTGGCAATCGTCTCGTTTTTTTGATCGATGACACGAATCAAAAATTCGAAATAGGCTCCGTTGATTGCATGCAATACATCATGACGGCTAAGGAGCCCGACAAGATTTTCAGATTCATCGACAACAATAAGTTGATGGACACCATGTTCTTCCATCAAGACCGCCGCTTCTTGAAGCGGAATTCCCTTTTGGATGAAATGAATATTTCGAAGGAGCAGTTTTTCTATTTTCTCATCGCGTGAACTGTTCCCTAGCGCGTACCAATGTGCGATATCCCGCTCTGTCACGAGACCGATAGGTTGAGCTCCGCGAAGAACGATCGCATAGTCACATTTACGCGTATGCATCAAAGCCGCTGCTTCGGAGAGGGAATGATCCAAAGAGACGATTAACGGTGACTCGCTCATCGCTTCACCGACAACTTTAAATTTCCCCAGCTGTTCAAATCCGATATGGCGGAGAAAATCCCCCTCGCTTACCACCCCGATAAAACGCTTCTCTGCGTCAACGACAACCAAATGCCGATACCCTTTTTCTTCCATTATCGTATAGGCATCGTGCAGATAAATTGACTCTTCAACACAAAACGGAGCAGGAGTCATCACATCGCTTAGCGGCTTTTCGACATTGATAGAATCGGCAACAACATGGAGTGCATCACGTTCGGTAAAAATTCCGATCGGTCGGGTATCCTCATCAACAATAATAACCGAACTGAACGAGTAATCTGCCATCATCTCCAGTGCATTTGCAATCGTCTGCGTAGCACGCAACGAAAGCCCCTGATCTGATGAAACAATTGATTTGAGCGTAATTACTTTCATTCGCGATTTGAACACGCTATCGTCCGATTTCGTCCCATATCTTTTGCCGCGTATAATGCACCGTCTGCACGCTCTATCGCACTTTGCAGCGAATCATCATCCGTTATCTCCGTAATTCCGATGCTGCAGGTGATATGTCCCACATCTTCAAAGGCTTGCAACTCGATAAAATTTCGAATTTTTTCCCCCACTCCATACGCCTCGTCGCACCCCGCATTTCGGAGCAATAAGACGAACTCTTCCCCTCCCCATCGTGCGAACAAATCCGCTTCACGAACGGTAGCAACGACCAAAGAGACAAAATATTTCAACACATAATCGCCGATGTTGTGTCCATAGGTATCATTGACCCGTTTGAAATGGTCCAAATCGATCATCATTAAAGAGAGCTTTGTCCCCTCTCGCTTCGCACCGGAGTGTTCTTGAGAAAAAAGTTCGGAAAACATATGCCGATTATGGATCTCCGTCAAAAAGTCTTTCGTCGCCAGCTGGGTCAAATGACGATTCTTTTGTTGAAGAATCTGAGTAATCTCTTCAAACTGTTTAAAATGATCCCGCATCAACTGAGACCATTTTAAATAGGTTCGTGAAATCAGATCCTGCTGAGTAACAATCCCTACAACCTGCCCCTCATCATTGGTAACGACAATCCGCTTAAAATGGCCGTTACGCAAATATTCAAGCCCCTCGCTAATCGAAGCCTTTTCACTCAGAGTTTGAACCGGCGCAGACATCACATCACACACAGGGATAGTGGCACAGTTCCCCTCGCCGATAAATTTAATGACATCTTTGGACGTGAGTATCCCTACCGCCGTTGTGCCATCTTGAATAATGACACAATCGCTTAAAGAGTCTTTCATAAATTCCAGCACATCCAACATCAGCGTATTGGATGAAAAACTTTTATAGCCGTATTTTTTCTCAAAGATTGTCGAGATTTGAAGTGACTCCATAATAACCTGCGGATCGACGCTCCCCACAATGTCACTATTAGTTACTAATCCATACAAACTTCCGTCTTTATTACAGACACAGATATGTTCGTCAATATCATTGGTCAGATTGAGTGCATTGATAATATTACTCTCTTTATCAATCAAAGGGAGAGGACGAAGGGTGATGTGCGCCAGCGGAGTAGAAAACTCCACCCCCTCAAGACGTAACCGAATAATATCTTTGGTCGTAATAATGTAATGAAGCGTTTTATTGACAACGATGATACTGCGATGATTGTGTTCATGCATTTTGTTCAGGGCATCTTGAATAGTGTGATGCATATCAACGGTAATCACATCGGTAGTTGCTATCAGACCAAGGGTAGGAAAAAACATAAGGGGATCTCCTCTTTACTAAAATTTTCATTATAGCGTCTGGAGACTCAAATAACAAATATAGTTTAATGTTAAAATTATATGTAACATTATACAATGCATAAAATTAGATTAAGGATATCGTCTATTCCCATGAGTTCTTGTATGTTCTTTAGTCGTACGATCGGTTGTATTGTCTCCTGCTTTTCGTGGGGTAGCGTCTCGTGATTAAGCGCTGATGGAACTAATAGCGATCCCCTCTCTTGTACTTGTTTTAGCCCTATGGGTTGCCCACACGATCTTTTTGAATCGTCGCCTGATAGAGAGTCAAAAACGCTACCTTCAATTTTTCAGTGATTCACCTGTTGCTCTGATTGTTATCGACCGCGACTATCGTATCATTGAGTGGAATCAAACGTCCGAAGCGATTTTCGGATGGAACTACAGTGAAGCAGCAGGGGAAAACATCATCGAATTTATCGTCCCCCATTTCGATAAAGAGCATGTGCTGTCAGTGCTCCAAAAAACCTCTACTGATGGGGTAAGCTACTCCAAGAATTACAATATCACCAAACAAGATAATGAAATTTTTTGTGAATGGCGCAATCGCCTTCTGGAGGGGGGGAAAGGGGAGATACTTTGTATGGCGCAAGACATCACCCTCTCCCAAAAAACCCTTGATGAACTCAATAAACGTTCCGCCGCATTAGAGAGTGCCGGAGACGCCATTTTTTACACGGATCACAAAGGGATCATCGAATTTGCGAACCCCAGCTTCTTTGCCCTCTCACTTGATGATCAACATACCCTCTACGGTACCCATATCGGTAAATATCTTTTTAAAGAACGTCTCACCTTTAATACGATTTTTTCCCAGTTCAGCACGAACCACACATGGAGAGGAACCCTCACGAAAAGCTCCGCAACAGGGGAAAAGGTTTTCAGTACCACCATCACGGCGATCTATCATCACAACCGTCTTGTCAGCTATGTCGCCAATCTCCACGATATCACCCATATCACGTCCCACGTCGATGCACTGACCTATCGTGTCCAACACGACCCCCTCACCGGAGCCACTAACCGCACGACATTGAACGATCGGCTCGAACATGCCATCACCCGTTCAAAACGGCGCAAAGATAAAATAGCCCTCTATTTTATTGATTTAAACGATTTCAAACTGGTCAATGACCGTTACGGGCATGAAGCGGGAGATCGTCTACTGCAAGATGTCGCGAAAAATATCCGTGCATGTTTGCGCAACAGCGACACGGTTTGCCGTTATGGGGGAGATGAGTTTATTGTAATGATCGAAGAGGTCAAAGGTGACGATCACCTTCAAAGCATTCGAGATGCCATAGCAGCTGCTATAAGTGAGCCGATCTATCTGGACGAAAAAACCACCCTTTTTGCCAAAGCGAGTATCGGATTGGCATGCTATCCCGACGATGCTGTAGATACGGACAGTTTGATTAAAGCGGCGGATATGGCAATGTATGTCGTCAAAAAAGAGAAAAATTCTAACGCGCGCGTACCAATACTTTGCGTTGACAGTCACACTCGCTAAAATAGCGTCCATTATCGGAGGAACACTATGCGCACCTTAACCCTATTGAGTATTTCAGCTTTATTCGTTTCACATCTTTGGGGAAATCCCCAATGCTACCTCGAAGGGTACAGCGACCTCATCACCTCTGCCGATGAAAACACCCTACTCCTCAAAGACGGAACCCGCTTTCCCTACCGCATCGAAGCACCGAAAACCTCTTGGAGCGAGAAGATCGATAATGCCGATCTCGCAACTCAGCTCGTCCAACGCTATGATGCAGGGGGGAGTGAAACTCCGCCTCCCTATCTCTTCAGCCCCGGACGGCTCCGCTATCAGCCGTTTTTCCAAGCCCTCTACGGTAAAGATAAAAAAGAGATAGAGAAAAATCTCGTCACTATTACTTGGCCGACCATCAAAGGCTCAATCAAACTCCCCGTCAACAAAGTGGGCGGGGTGGATAAAAAACTCTACGCCATCGGTCAAGAGATCGCAAAATTACCGAAAAAAGATCGTATATGGGCCGAGGGGGCAACGACTTATGCCTATCGGGTGATCAAAGATACCGACCGACTCTCCATGCACAGTTTCGGGATCGCAATCGATTTGGCACCTGCCAAAACCCAATATTGGAAAGACGAAGCTGCTTCGGAAACGGCTAAAATCGGTTACAAAAATACAATGCCCCTCTCTATCGTCCGTATTTTCGAAAAACACGGCTTTATCTGGGGGGGACGCTGGTACCACTATGACACGATGCACTTCGAATACCGCCCTGAGCTCCTTGCTCCATCGTGTGTGGGAAAAGTAAAATAAACCTATGAATGAGTGGATGCGTATCGCTTGCGATGAAGCGCTGCAAGGGATGGATAAAAATGAGGGGGGACCGTTCGGTGCGGCAATCGTCCGAGAAGGTAAAATAATCGCCCGCGCCCATAACGAAGTGCTGAGGACGAACGATCCTACCGCTCACGCCGAGATCAATGCCATCCGCCGTGCTTCAGCCCTACTGGGAAACTATGATCTCTCCGAGTGCACGCTCTATACGACCTGCTACCCCTGCCCAATGTGCATGGGGGCGATCTTTTGGGCGCGGATTCCTACCGTCTATTATGCTTCAACCATGGAAGATGCGGCAGAGGGAGGATTTGATGATCGAGTTTTCTATACAATGATCCGCAATCCCGAAAATTTTCTCGATTTACGCCCTCTGAATGTCGAAGCGGGAAAAAAGCTATTTTCCCA
>DATDUY010000116.1:0-2450 GCA_035290165.1 Sulfuricurvum sp.
GCGATCTCACCGGCGACAACGCTTCTCATAAAAAATTTATTGTGTGCCTTATCGACGAACTCGTTATTGGAGATAATATTAAGATTGCGGTGAAAAAAAATGCTTGATACTTTGTATACAAGCCCTTTTTCATCATTGCAATGGATTAATACCCTATAATGTTCATTCATTCTATTTCCTCTTTGTAAGAGCGCTTACGACTCTTTAATCGTCTCTAAGCGATTGTCGATGGTGGCTAAAAGATATTCGAAAAAATTGAGTGTCAAATCTACTTTAGCTTCTATTTGCGAATTATTTGGGGATTGAAATCCTTCAAAAAGGACAAGTAAACGTTCCCGAATCCCCTCCAGCATCCGCGCTTCATCATCACGAACCGCATGTACTGTCTCTATTATAGTTTGTACACTCTCGATCACCGGTAGAATAGGGGCAGCAATCTCTTCTTTTGGAATTAATTTTTTTTCTGCAACAGGTTCAACATGTTCAACACTTTCAGAAGATGTAGATAACTCTTCAATTTCGGCTAATGTGGATAAAATGACATCTTTTAGTTCCATGCGCGCAACAACCACCTTTCAAATTGAATAAATTCTGCCTCTTCTTCCATCTGTATGAAAAAAGTTTTCATTTCGTTATTAACCCCTAAAAACTTTTTTCGCATTCCGGAGAGGCGTCGAATAGCGATTTTTGCATCTGCGTTGGAAGGATCTTTTTTCAAAATCTCTTTATAGATTTCAAGAGCATCTTCTTTGAGCCCTTGAAGCTCATAAATATTGGCGAGAGTTAGCGTTTGCATTTGGCAGCAAAGTTGGCGATGATGGAACCCATCTCGCTGGTTGAACACACCTCTTTTGCATCAAACCCTGCGATATCTTTGGTACGATACCCTTCCGCAAGCGCTTGTTTGATACCGTAATCAATGCGATCCGCCGCTTTGTGTTCATTCAAAGCAAAGCGAAGCATCATCGAAGCACTCGCAATGGTTGCAATCGGGTTGGCAATCCCCTGCCCTGCGATATCGGGAGCTGAACCGTGAATCGGCTCATACACACCGATTGAAGAGCCTACAGAAGCAGATGGGAGCAAGCCGATAGAACCCGATAACATACTCGCCTCATCACTGAGAATATCGCCGAAAATATTTCCGGTCAAAATAACATCGAATTGTTTCGGATCACGGATCAATTGCATAGCCGCATTATCGACATACATGTGAGAGAGTTCTACTTCAGGGTACCCACGTGAGACCTCTTCGACAACTTCACGCCACAACTGGCTGACGTCAAGAACATTCGCTTTATCAACCGAACATACTTTTTTAGAGCGATCCATCGCAATTTTAAACGCGACGTGAGCAATCCGCTCAATTTCAGGTCGGGTATAGACCATCGTATTCCATCCACGATTCTCATCACGACCTTTCGGCTCACCGAAATAGATCCCGCCGATCAACTCGCGGACGACCATCAGATCTACCCCTTTGACGATTTCAGGCTTTAGCGAACTCGCATTAACGAGTTCATCATAGACATTCGCAGGACGGAGGTTAGCAAACACCCCTAACTCTTTACGAAAACGGAGCAATCCGCTCTCAGGACGTTTTTCTCTAGGGAGGGTATCCCATTTGGTTCCGCCGATAGCACCGAAAAGTACTGCATCGCTGGCTAAAGAGATATCAATTGTCTCTTGCGGCAACGGATCGCCTGTCACATCGTAAGCGCACCCCCCCATAAGGGCTTCTTGGTAGTTAAATTCAAGATTCTCACACGCCGCAACCGCGTCTAATACTTTTACCGCTTCATCAACGATCTCAGGACCTATTCCGTCCCCTTTTATCAATGCAATGGTGTAACTTTTCATCAATTATTTCTCCTGTGCGGCAATTTCCGCTTCTGCATAATTCATCAAACCGCCTGCAGAAATTAGTTCTTGCATAAACGGAGGGATCGGAATAAAGTTATAGACTTTACCGTTGGTTGTGTTGGTAATCGTCCCCGCGTCCATATCAACGCTGACCGACTCTCCCTCTTTGATTTCCAAAGATTCGGGAAGTTCGAAAATGGGGAGTCCCATGTTAAAAGCATTGCGGTAAAAAATACGGGCAAATGTCGGTGCAATAATCGCGGCAACTCCCGCAGCCTTCAACGCGATAGGAGCATGTTCTCGTGATGAACCGCATCCGAAATTTTCATCGGCAACGATGATGTCACCCGGAACCATTTTAGTTACAAATGTCGGATCAGCATCCTCCATTACGTGTTTAGCAAGCTCTTTTGGGTCTGAGGTATTGAGATAACGGGCAGCAATAATCAAGTCTGTATCGATATCTTTACCGAAGTTCCAAACTTTCCCTTCAATTTTTTGCATCAAAAATCCTATGGTACGTAAAATTATGTGGATTATAGCAAAGATGAGTTGAAAGAGTTTTAAATCCCTAAAAAAGGATTTAA
>DATDUY010000117.1:0-5718 GCA_035290165.1 Sulfuricurvum sp.
CACTATGATTAAAATCATCCAATCTTTTCATGTAAACGCAAGTGTTATCGCTATCCACTCTAATGAGAACACGATTTATTTTACCGACACCGAGGGGAACCTTCATTCCGTCTGCAGAACGAAATGGAATCGGACCGAAGAAGCGCTGATTCCGGAAGTAACCCCCATGCACCGATTTCAAAAAGGCTCCTCCTTTAGCCAAAACGGTCATGTCGCTTACAGCGTAAAAGTCGAAAATAATTGTGCGATATGTATGAAGCTACCCGCTAGTACCGATACAGAAAACAAGATGGATGGAACGCTTTTTGATCCGAGCGAAAACGTTGTGGATCCGGCTATCGGGTTGCATGGGCACGATCAGCGTGCGGAAGTTATGACATTCTGCGGTGCAAAAGGGCAATACCTTCTCACCGGAGGAACCGATGGCAAAGTCTATATGTACAGTACCCAGACCGGCAAGATTATCATGTCGCTTAAACCAAAACCTGATTATATCTCCCATATTACTGTAGATAAAAAAGGGGGAAATTTAGCCTATTCTGCATTTGACAAATCACTGTGTGTTTTAAATATCCGTCACCAAAAAGAGCGTCTCAATACGTTTGTGGACGATGCGATTGAACACTCATTTTTCTATAACGATTCTAAAGCGCTCTACGCTATCGGACGTGAGGGAAACTCCTACATTTATGATTTTAAAACCGATGAAATTTCTAAAAAAGCCCTCTTCCCCTCTTGGCCAAGCTGCTGTGTCGTCGATTTGAGCGGTAGGTTTGCCATCGTCGGGGGACGGAACGGAACGATTTATGTGGTCAAACTCTCCGATAATTCAATGTTTTCATCCTTCAAACTCGATCAAAAAGGGATCAGTTCATTGCACGTTGAAGATGTATATCTTTTCATAGGATTTGAGAACGGATGGGTGTATATGGTTGATATGCATGCCTTTATCGACGATTTTTCTCAAGCGTTGAGCGTTAAAAATTTCAAAACCGCAAAAAGATGTTTGGATAACAATCTATTTTTGGCTATCCATCCGATGTCTGAAATGTTCCAAGAAGCGTGGGAAGAGATGCTTAAAGATATTATCAACCAATTCTCTACCGGAAACGCCGCTTCGGCTTTGGAATTTGCAACACCGTTTTTATCGGATGACGAGCACAAAAAAGAGTTTGAATTTTTACTTCAAAAACAAAAAGATTTTGAGAAGTTTGCTATGCTTGTTCAAAAAAGAGAGTTTCAGGAGGCATTCGGAATGCTGGAACGGGCTCCGTATCTGGATAAAACCGACAGTGCCCGCAAACTGGAACTTTATTTTACCAAAAACTTTGCGGAAGCCAAAAAACTGATTGCTGCCGATCCGATGCGAAATCTCCCAAAGGCACAGGAGCTTCTTAAACCTTTTTGTGTCGTCCCCGCAAAAAAAGAGATGATACATTCACTGCAAAAAAACTATGAAATCTACCTCAAAGCGGACTCTCTCATTAAAGAGAAACAATTTAGAGAATACTTTACCTTAACGGCAAAATTTGAGTTTTTAGCATCCGAAGAGGTCTATAAAAAAATATGCACCCTCGCCGAGGCGTCGATAGCCAAACTTAGAAAACTTATCGATGAGGGAAACTACAACGATGCCTTTGCAGGGATAAAACAAGTCGCTATTTTTCTCCCCTACAAAGAACAACTGATGGAATTGGCAAAAGAGATTCAGCTTCGGCAAAAACTTCTAGAAGCGATTCGAAGCAATAATATCCAAAGTGCATACGAGCTTGTAGTCGCCTATCCTATACTCGAATCTATGGAAGAATTTGTTACATATGACGAGGCATTTGATGAAGTACTCACCAATGCAATGCAATCGGTAGCAAATGGGGAAATCAAACAGGTACAGCAGATTTTACTCCCCTATGCAGGGATACCTATTTTTAAACCGAAAATCAGAGAGTGCGTCCGTCAGGCAACCTTTAATAAACTTGAATTGCTCCTTGTCGCAAAATCTCTCACCGTTGCACAAACTATTTCAGCCTACTATCTCAAAGAGTTTGGAAAAGATGATGAGTATGAGAAACTGCTCAAACAACACGGTGTAGCTTCTTAATACCTGATTGCGACATTTTTGCAACATAAATAAGTTATAGTTACGACATGAAAATTTTAACAGAATCGCATGATCTTGACTACCTGTGTATGAATGCCATCGGCAACTCTCTCGTTCTCGAAGAGATGCTCACCGATGTTATTTCGACATTCGTATACAACACTGAGGCTTCTGGGGGCAAATATATTACATCGGTACCTGTACGCAAAAATATCGTGAGTGTCGAAAAAGATTTTGATATTCCCGAAACGTTGAGTAATGACACCGAAACATATGCGATTTATACGTCAGGGACTTTTTCGATTCTTGATGTTCCAATCGGAAATGACCATTTTATTTTTGCTTTTGAAAAAAATAGCGATGTTGATGCATTCGGAACGATGTTTTCAGGTTTTAGAACGAAGCTGACCAATGCTATCGACGCATGCCGAAGCGTCGAGCGCTTACGTGAACTGAATGTCGCCCTGGAACATCAAGTGATTGAAGCCAAAAGTAAGCATGAAATAACCGAAAAAATGATGATAACGCAGTCACGTATGGCAATTATGGGTGAGATGATCGGGATGATCGCTCACCAATGGCGCCAGCCTATAACTGTTATCGGGATGATAACCAATAATACGATTCTGACCTTGGAATTTGAAGAGTTGAATAAACAACTTCTCTTAGACGATTTGAATGTGATTGACAAGCAGATACATTATCTCTCCAGCACGATTGATGATTTTCGTAACTTTTTTCGACCGAACAAACTGCCTCAAAATATTACCTTACGTGAAATATCGAATGATTTGCTCACTATGCTTGGGAAAAATTACAAAAACTTCGGAATAAATATGACTTTTGAAGGGGAAGTCGATACCCCTTTTGTCACCTATAAAAATGAATTAATGCAGGTTTTTTTGAATATCCTCACCAATGCCAAAGATGCTTTTGACGAGCGTCATATTCAGGAACCTTTTATTCATTTCAGAACTTCGCATAATGAAGATATAATCACCTTTTCGATCCAAGATAATGCCGGAGGGATCGCCGTGGAAATTATTGATAAAGTTTTTGATCCCTACTTTTCGACCAAAGAAGAGAAAAACGGCACAGGTCTTGGCTTATACATGTCAGCTATAATTATCGAAAAACATTTAAACGGTTCTATACACGTCAGCAGTGATACGGATGGAACCGTTTTTACCCTTTCAATCCCCCTAAATTACAATAAAGATATGACCTATGTCTTCTAATAACTCAAGCGAACGCTACCGATTACTTCAGGATACTGCCAAAGAGATTCGGGTACTGTATGTAGAAGATGATCCTCTTATCCGTCGTGAATATATTGCTTTTTTGAGCCGCTTTTTTGATGAGATCGACAGTGAAACCAACGGTGAAGCCGGACTTGCAGTTGCATTGTCTAAACGCTATGACCTCATTATTACCGATTATCAGATGCCGCTGCTCAACGGTTTGGAAATGATCGAAAAGATAAAAGAGAAATATCCTGAACAAGCAACCCTAATCGTATCGGCACATAAAGAGAACGATATTCTTTACCGCTCCGTAGAGTTGGGAATAGACGGGTACCTTTTCAAACCGATCGAACGGGTTCAAACAATTGATGTCCTTTATAAGATAGTGGCAAAAATTGTAATGGAGAAAGAAAATCTTAACTACAAAGAGCATCTCGAAGAGCTTGTAATCGAAAAAAGTCGTGAAGTCCTCCTGACCTATACAACAGATCGGATCAGCGGACTTTTCTCCTTTGCAATGCTTGAGAATGACCTTCTAGAACACCATAATAACTCCTTATCGTTGCTCAAAATAAACAATTTTAAAAATGTAAATGATTTTTACGGTTATGGGGTAGGCAATAGTATCCTCAAGCAAACTGCCGATTTGCTTTCACGATTTATTGAGGATGAGGCAATGCCTTTTCACGCTATCTATCGTGTTAGCGGAGCCCACTTTGCCATTCTTTCTCCATTGGATGCAAAAGAACTCTATCATTACATACATCGAATTATCCAAAAATTTGAATCAACAGAGATACAAATCAACGGGCAAATGATGTATTTGGAAATGGGAGCCGGGATTGTAGATCATGGCGACGATTCCCCACTGTCGCATGCCGACATCGCGCTCCGTCAAGCGGAAAAAGATGGCGATATCGTTATTTACCGTAACGATACGCGTTCAGTACAGGAACGTTCCACGAAACTGCAGTATCAAGATTTGATCAAACGGGCGCTTCAAGAAGATCGTTTTGTCCCATATTATCAGCCGATTATCGATAATAAAACGAAAAAAATCATAAAATACGAGGCATTGGCACGGCTGATTCTACCCGATGGCGAAGTGATCTCTCCGGGACTTTTTTTACCGATTGCCAAAGAGACGAAAATGTATAACTCGATTACCAAAATGATCATACAAAAAACTCTCGATAACTTTCGTCATTCGGAATGTTCAGTCAGTATGAATTTATCAATCGATGATATCAGAGACCGCCCTACCCGCGAATTTTTGATTGAGCAGATCGCTTTGTTCTCGCAACCCGAACGGTTGGTGTTTGAGCTTCTTGAATCAGAAGGGATAGGCTCCTACGAAGAGGTGCAACACTTTTTTTCTGAAATTAAACATTACGGATGCAAAGTAGCCATCGATGATTTCGGGTCAGGATACTCGAACTTTGAACACCTTGCCAAACTCAATATCGATTACATTAAAATCGACGGATCGCTTATCCTCGGAATTGAAGATACACAGATCTCGCAGGTTATCGTTGAGATGCTTTCCGACTTTGCAAGAAAAATGGGGATAAAGACTATTGCTGAATTTGTTAGCAAAGAATCTATCAGTCTTAAGGTAAACGATATGGGGATCGATGAATCTCAGGGCTTTCTATACGGTCAGGCGATCCCTTATAACCTGTTAATGAATCATAACATTCAATACGCACCAGAAAAAGAGATGGCTTAAGTGGTATACTAAGATCACTCATTTTGATATGAAAGAGAAAAAGAGTATGCAACATTCCTTATCCCTTATAAAAGATTTGGCGGGTGAAAAAACACTCCTCATTGTTGAAGATGATAAACGAGTTGGTGAAAAACTTGCACAGATTCTCTCTAAATTTTTTAAATATACCCTCCAAGCTGAAACTATTTCTACTGCTATAACTCTCTATCATGCCGCTAAAAATGATAATCAGGTGATATTAATACTAACTGATATTAATCTTGCGCATGAAAGCGGTATTGATTTGACAGCGCAGATTAAAAAAATTGATCCCGATCAAAAAGTGATTGCGATTTCGGGGACAGAAGATCGTTCGGTATTCGTCGAATCGATCCGATGCGGAGTAGACCGGTTTATTCTTAAACCGATCAATCATGATGAACTTTTTGATGCAATTATCAATGTATTGCAAAAAATAGAATACGATTTAGAGCTTAAAAAAAGCCAGCAATTACTCCAAGATTCGAAAGAGTACGCTCTTAAACTCCTCGAAGAACAGGATCAGTTTTTAAAAAATGCTATCCACGAAATTCATACACCACTTGCAGTTATTATCACCAATATTGACCTGTTGCGGATGGAGGGGATCGATAACGAATTTCTCAATG
>DATDUY010000118.1:0-2823 GCA_035290165.1 Sulfuricurvum sp.
TGATATATTTAACATACTCTTCGATCGGCAAAATCTCGCCTTGATCAAAAAGATGATTTTCACTTTCGATTTCGATCAGTTTGAAAGGGGAATTATCGATAGGTTCCGTGCTGGCAACTATACATTTTTTTCCGGTGATCAACTCGTAAAAGGATTTGTGTTCACTTTTTTTGAGGTTTTGAAAATCGGTGATAAAAAGAATCGAGTCGTCGTTGAGTGCCGCGATATCGCTAAACGCTTTAGCCGAAGAGAGGGAGATAAACTGAAGCGTTTTATCGTGATGCGCCGCATAGCGGAATGCAAATGCGTCAGCATACTTTTGATATCCGCTGCAAATAAAGAGGGGCAGTTCAACTTTGTCTAAATCTTCATCCACGTTGATCGAGTTAAACGTATGGGAAAGATAGCGCTCATACGTTTGGTTTTGACGGCGCAGGCGCTCATGATTTTGGAAGTGTTGGATTTTACGGATCAACTCTTCGATCATAAACGGCTTGAGGATATAGTCTTTGGCTCCCGCAGCGAGAGGTTTTGAAACGGTATCGTTGCTCACATAGCTTACCATCAAAATAACGACCGCATTTTTATAGGCTTCGATAACGGGGTAGATGTCTTGTCCGCTGATGTTGGTTGAGAGGAGGACAACATCATACGCTATTCCGCGTAGCCCCTCTTTGGTAGAGCTTGAAATATCGCAGTTGTGACTTAAATCACTAAGTTTAGACGCGATACTTTGTGCGAGATAGATCTCGTTTTCGATAATGAGTATGTTCATCCGTTTTTCCAATCAAAATAGTGTACTGATGCGGTTGCGATCACCCCTAAGCCCTCTTTGCGGCCTATAAATCCCAGATGCTCGGTTGTTGTCGCTTTGACATTTACACGAGCCGGCGGGATATGGAGCAATGAGGCAAGAGTGGAGCGCATACGATCTTTATAAGGGGCGATTTTCGGTGCTTGGGCGATAATGGTGATATCGGCGTGGAGTATGACAAACCCGAAATGGTGGAGTTTTTCGACACATCGTCCCAAGAGGTGTTTTGAATCGATATTTTTATAAGACTCGTCGGTATCGGGAAACAGCATTCCGATATCTCCTAAACAAGCAGCTCCGAGGAGTGCATCAATGAGGGCGTGGATCGCAACGTCTCCGTCGCTGTGAGCTTTGAACCCATAGGAGCTATCGATCTCTACACCGCCGAGCATCATCACTTTCCCCTCTTCAAAAGGGTGGACGTCAAATCCGTTGCCGGTAAAAACAACATTGGAAGGAGGGGAGAGGCATTCCAGCGCCGCAGCATCACCGGCATGTGTTATTTTGGCGGCACGCTCATCCCCCGCTACAAAATGACGAGATCCTCCTATGGCAACGACGGCACTGCTCTCATCGGTGTACTCGACATCGCTCTCTAATGCGCGGCGTAATACATCGGTACGGGAAAGTTGAGGCGTTTGAATCCGCTTGACCCGTTCACGTTCTATTGTTTTTTCACCGTAGACAACGGTGTCATGGACATCGAGGGCAGGGACAATGGTATCGGCAGCGTCTTTGTGTTTTAAAAGGCGAGTGATAAGATCAGGGTCGATGCAGGCACGGGCAATATCGGTGACCATAACATACGGTGTCTTGACCTCTTTGAGAGCATTTTTAAGCGATTGTTGACGGGTATTGCCACCTTCGACGACAGTAAAATCGCATAGCGAGCTTATAAAAGGGATTTCATCCGCATGGGCGGAGAGAATAACGGTTGCATCGGGGAGAGATTCTTTGATACGGTTAGTAACATACATCCACAACGGATCATGCCCTATACGGAGCCATTGTTTTTTTGCAGGTACTTTAAAACGGGATGAGTTACCTGCGGCAAGCAAAACAAGGGTTAAATCAGACAAAATGTATCCTATTTTGTAAACTGTTACGAAATTATACACTCAAAAAGCTTTTTTTTATCTTGTTTGCGATAAATTATAAGAGTATATCAAGAGGAAAAAGAGATTCTTTGCCTAAATCCTCTTGAAGTTTTTAATCTACATTAAAACCGATACGACCCTTTTAGGGGGTCTTATTTATAAGTCCAATTAAGCTTTTGAAAAGATCTAAGGAGAAAGTATGAGAACCGCATGGGTCGCCAAAAGAGAAAACGACACCGTCCGAACTCAGATGTATTATGCCAAGCAAGGCATTATTACCGAAGAGATGGCGTATGTCGCCAAAGTAGAAGAACTCGATCCTGAGTTGGTTCGTTCCGAAGTAGCGCGGGGACGTCTTATTATCCCTGCGAACATCAACCATAAAAATTTAGAGCCGATGGCAATCGGGATTGCAGCGCGCTGTAAAATCAATGCTAACATAGGTTCATCGGCAATCGCAAGCGATGTTCAGGGTGAGATCGAAAAAATTCAAGTCTCCCAACACTATAAAGCCGATACAGCGATGGATCTCTCGACGGGGGGAGATTTGGATGAGATTCGCCGAGCAGTGATTGAAAACTCCCGCATCCCGATCGGTACCGTTCCCATCTATCAAATTTTGCACGATGTCAACAACAAAATTGAAGATTTAAGTATCGAGGTAATGCTAGAAGTATTAGAACGCCAAGCACAGCAAGGGGTGAGCTATTTCACGATCCATGCGGGCTTTTTGCTAGAAACGATGCCCAAAGTCGCCAAACGTAAAATGGGGATTGTCAGTCGCGGCGGATCTTTGATGGCGGCATGGATGATGCACTACCACCGCGAGAACCCTTTTTACACGGCGTATGATGAAATTCTCGATATTTGTGCCCGTTATGATGTCTCCCTCTCACTCGGGGATTCTCTCCG
>DATDUY010000119.1:0-2242 GCA_035290165.1 Sulfuricurvum sp.
CCGCCCCTGCGAGAGCCAAATAGCTCCGTTTCGGTACTCCCAGCGGCATCTCTGCGGGGATCGACATATAGGTATTCGTGCTAAAAAGTTCCCGCTTAGGAAATGTGGGCTCGGTACACCCGACACATGGAGTTCCTGCTCGGGTTTTAGAACTCACCTCATTCCAAAGGATCTTATTACAGCTGCCGTGAGTAAAAGGGCCTTGGCACCCTTGGGCATAAAACAAACACCCCTCTTTAGTTCCGAAATGTTCACTGTCCACTTTCCATTCGAAATACTCGTTCCGAAGACATCCGTTGTGAACGAGATAGCCGTAAAGTTCTTTCGGGCGGCGGTATTCATCGACCAAAATCGGTTTATTCATTTTGATCATATCGATCACAAAACTGAGCCATTTGGGATGGGCGGGACAACCGCTGAGGGCAATCACTTTTTTGCGCATATCCCGCAGAGGACCGCTCGCGTTTTCTTTATCAAACACTATCCCGCTGATATGTTCAGGATCATTCTCTTTGAATATTCCTCCGAAACTTGCACAGCTTCCCATAGAAATAATATGCTTTGTCTTATGTGCCAGCGCGGGTACAAGAGTTTCCATGGTAACACCGGCACGCTCGAAAGAGGCATTATACGCCCCTTCGAAAATGAGGATATCCGATTTTGGGAGCTTTTTGACAAGCTCTTTGAGCGTTTTTTCACATGGGAGGAGCGGATGATGGAGGAACTCCACCGAATCTAAAAGGTAGGCTAACGAGGGATCGTTTAAAAAAGAGTGGGTATTGCCGTTGCAGGTGATCCCCTGCAGCCAGATGACACGGAGTTTAGCGGGACTTGAGGGCATAGTAGATATTTTCGGCAATGGTGTGCTCGTAGCTCTCCAGCGGTTTAGGGAGAATTTTTTCACCGTTGATAAACACCATCCCTCCTAAATACCCCATAAAAAGACCGAATGCACTGAAAAAATCCTGATCTCTCAGTTCCCCAGCTCTCACCCCCTCTTCGAAAAATATCATCAGCTCCGTCACAAAAGCGGATACACAGATCATCCCCTCACAACAGTTCTGAAATACCTCACGATTGGAGAGATAGACCCGTAAAAAATACTCAATCGTCTCAGGCCGTTCCTCTGCAATCCGAAAATACATGTGAACGATGGCCTCAATCTTTTCCTGAGTATTGATCGGACTCTCATTGATTTTCCGAATCTCTTCGCCTAAAATATTGGCTATATAGAGGATGAGATCTTTCGCCAGCATCTCTTTGGAGGTAAAATAGTTATAAAGATTTCCGACACTCATCCCAATTTTTTCAGCGATAGAGGGCATTGTCGTTTGATAAAATCCCTCTTTGGAGAATAACTCCAATGCTTTCGTCATAATCGAAACTTTGCGTTCTTCTTTCGTCAATCTTGCCAACGGGTATACCTTCTTGTGAACTTTAAACGTTTCGCGTATTATATCGAACCAATCGGCGAAATCTTATACTGTGAAAGTTCCCGCCCTGAAGCATCGATGACATGGACGGCACACGCCAGACACGGATCGAATGAGTGAACCGCTCGTAACACTTCCAGCGGTGCCGAAGGATCGGCGAGACGAATTCCGATCAATGACTCCTCATACGCCCCGCGTCCCTCTTTGGCTCCCTTAGGAGAAGCATTCCATGTTGTCGGAACGACCGCCTGATAGTTGGCGATTTTCGCATCTTCTATTCGGACAAAATGACCCAAAACCCCGCGCGGCACTTCGAATATTCCCGCACCTTTCGCTTCACGAGGAAGCTCTTCGAAGACGTATTTTGTCCACGTCGTCTCATCGTAGTATTTGATATTTTCGATCAGATCGCTCATCGTATCAAAAAGATAATCGCAGCAAATTTGCGCCTCCACTGCCCGCGCCGCATTGCGTCCTATTGTGGTGGAGAAATCGATCAGTTCCATATGGGAACGCTTCATAAACCGCTCCATGTACGGACGGACAACAGGAGAATTTTTGACATATCCGACAATCATCCGCGCCAAAGGACCTACCTCCATCACTTCTCCATCATAGCGTGGAGCTTTGACCCATGTGTATTTCCCCTCGGTTTTGAGAGAACCGTCCTCATTCAAATCGGTATAAAACGGTGTCGTCTCCCCCTCATACGGCGAAAGGGGAGCATCATTTTCATACCAAGAGCGTGATGCCTCTTCGGTAATTTTGCTCGCATCAAACGGCTCTATGGTCTCAAAATTATGCCCCTT
>DATDUY010000120.1:0-4279 GCA_035290165.1 Sulfuricurvum sp.
GAGAATCAATCGTTATGCGTATTTTGGATAAGACCAAGGCGCTCGTAAAACTAGAAGACTCCGGAATGGATTCGGAGAGCTATCAAAAACTGATTAAAGGACTGCAATCGCCGTTTGGTATCATCTTGGTCACCGGTCCTACCGGAAGCGGTAAAACAACAACCCTTTACGGTGCACTGAATGAACTCCGTAATGTCGAGGACAAAGTCATTACGGTCGAAGATCCGGTTGAATATCGTATGAATCTCATCCAGCAGGTTCAAGTAAATCCAAAAGTAGGTCTCTCATTCGCCGATGCACTCCGCTCCATTCTCCGTCAAGACCCTGATAAAATTATGATTGGAGAGATCCGTGACCATGAAACGTTAGAGATTGCGATTAAAGCGGCTCTCACCGGTCACCTTGTTATCTCTACGCTCCATACTAATGATGCGATCAGTGCCATACCGCGTATGTCCGATATGGGAATTGAGCCCTACCTTATCAGCGGCGCGCTCGTCGCCATACAAGCGCAACGACTGGTACGAAGAATCTGTAATCATTGTAAAAAAGAGATTGATATCCCTCAAACGTTGCTTCAAGAGTACAGTGCTATGATCCCTCCTCATACCGTTTTTTATGAAGGGGTTGGATGCAAAGAGTGCAATGGATCGGGATATATGGGTCGGGAAATGATTTGTGAAGTACTCCCCATTACGGAAGAAATTTCCAGTATGATTGCTCGTGGAGCTTCAAAAGACGATCTCCTTAAAGAAGCGAAACGGGAAGGATTTATAGGAATGTTTGAGAACGGAATGGCTAAAGCGGTTGACGGTATCACAACATTTGATGAAATACTAAGGGTGGCAAAGGGATGAAATATTTTGTAGCAACAATCCTTACAAAAGGGAAAAAAAGTGATGTCGGTTTTTATGCCGAGAGTAAAAAAGAAGCCCACTATTTAGCAAAAATCAAGTTTACAGGGATGGTTTTAAAAATAACTGAATCGACACCCCCGTTAGAAGATCAATTCCGACGTTTCAAAGAGAGTTTCTTTTCCAATATTAGAAAACGCAAGCTTAAACAAGATTCACTTATTGCCGCTATCAGACAGCTTGCGGTCATGACGAATGCCGGTATTTCTATTCATGATTCACTGAATGAGATTGCCGATGCCAGTACGGATAAAACATTAAAAATCGTGTTAGGAACGATTGCGGAAGATATTAATGCCGGACATAGTCTCTCCCACTCAGCTCGTAATTTCAGCTATGAGCTCGGAACGCTCTCCCTTGCTATGATTGAACTCGGAGAAAAAACCGGTAATATGGCTGAAGCGCTTCATAAGCTGGCTGATATGCTCGAAGAGATTCGTCGTAATATCATTAAATTTAAAAAAGCAATGGCCTATCCGCGTAACGTTATGATCGCTATGGCCATTGCGTTTACCGTTCTTATCTCCTACGTTGTTCCTCAATTTAAAACCATTTTTGAACAGTTAGGAGCAGAACTTCCGCTCCCTACCAAAATCTTGTTATTTTTAGAGCACCTTTTTAATACCTATGGTCTTTATGTAGTAGCAGGAATCTTTCTATTCATTTTTGCATTCCGATACACACTCAACCATAATCGTGAATTCAGATACAAATGGCACCAGTTTTTGCTCAAAACCTATCTCATCAAGAATATCATTATGTACGCGACGTTAAATCGTTTTACCTTAGTCTTTTCCGAATTGGTTCGTGCCGGTATTCCGATAGCAGAAGCACTGGAGACATCGATTGCCATGATCGATTCCCTTCCCCTTCAAGAAAAGTTGTTAACGGTACGCCAAACGGTTGAAAAGGGGGGGACTCTCCACGACGGTTTAGCCGAAACGAAACTTTTTGAAAATATGATTATTCAAATGATCTCTGCCGGAGAGGCCAGCGGTCAGCTCGATGCCATGATGCAAAAAGTTATGGAATACTATAAAATGAAATTTGACGCCATCATTGACGGCCTCTCAGAAGCGATAGAACCTATTATGCTTTTACTGATTGCGTGTATGGTTGTATTATTGGCACTGGGTATTTTCTTGCCGATGTGGGAAATGGGGAATGCGGTACAAGGTCGCCGCTAAAAAGAGGATTTAAGCCTCTTCGTTTGAACCCTTTGCAACGAGTGCCGTATACAGTTCATCTTTGGGGATCAATCCTGCCTCAAATAAAAACTGGGAAGGGACAAAGTTTGTTTTTTTGATTTTGTCATACTTTGCATAACTTAAAAAGAGACGGTCTTTTGCCCGTGTAACAGAGACATAAAAAAGTCTCCGTTCCTCTTCGATACTTCCGCTTCGGCTCATCAGTTTACGATTCGGAAACCGCCCGTCCATCAAATCGATCACATACACCTCTTGATATTCCAACCCTTTTGAGGCGTGGATGCTCAGCAGATGTACCCCCTCTCCTTGCGTCAAATCCTGAGATCCTAATACCATCGCATTTAAAAAACGCTCATGATCTTTATAGGGACGGGAAAGTTCGAATAAAATCGTACATTTTCGACGGATTCTCTCTTGTGATTCAGCTTTTGCCTTCTCATCGATCGAACCGTTCTCCGTCATGGCACGACGATGGGACAAATGCTCAATAACATGTCCGTACAAGCTTGAGAGGGCAATTTTTTGAACCGCAGCTTTGGGCTCTTTAATATCCCGTAATTGACGAAAAAGTGTAAACAGATCGTGTAAAAAAGTGGCCGAATCTTTGGAAAGCTTCGCGTGTTTTAAAATCGGGTTACCCATAAAATTGGGATCAAATCCCAGTTTCGCAAACCGCCCTGCGCTCCCTAGCTCCGCATAGTCATCAAAGAGTCCCAACTGATGGTTGAGGCGTCGTTTTTCAAACGGATTGCTAATCTGCGAATCAGGGGAGTACAATCCTCGGACAAAAGAGCCGTTCCCCAGTTTTTGCAAGGCGACGAAAAGCTCTTTGGCGATGGCACTCCCTACCCCTTTGGCGTAATCAAACAGATGGATAAATGCCATCATATCCGATTCATTGACCAACAATGTATACATATCCAAAAGGGCTTTGATCTCTTTGGAATCAAAAAAGCTGGTTCCTCCGCGACGGCGGCAGGGTATCCCCATCTCACGCAACGTCGCTTCAATCCCGTCCGCCGAAGCGTTGTTCCGAAAAATGACCGCGATCTCTTCACGATTGGTAGAGGAATCCCCGATTTTTTGGGCAATCCCGTGATACTGATCAAACAGTTCATCGTAAATGAGTAATGCGGGGCTTTGTGCTTCATGATCCCGCGTCACTTCAAGGGCTTTGGGATAGATTCGCTCATTGTAGGCGATAACCGTGTTGGCAAGCGAGAGGATCGGAATCGTGGATCGGTAGTTTTTGTTGAGGGTATAGACCTCGGCATCGGGAAAATTGGTTGTGAATGAGCCGATGATAGAGATATCGGCACCGTTAAAGGCATAGATACTCTGGTCGTAATCTCCGACACAAAAGAGCGACGGGGGACGCATAGCATTGATAAGTGTCCCCTGCAGAGCATTCGTATCTTGGTACTCGTCAATCAAGACCTCTTTGTACCCCAAATCGCTCTCCAATGCCAAAGCACGCATATGAAGCAGTAAGTCGTTGAAATTGACAAAGCCGTACTCTTTTTTCAACGCTTCAAACTCATCGATGATATCGGCATAAATGGCGGCATAAACGGCATGCTCATCCTGACGGGTCAGAATCCACTCTTCAAAATTGACATTCATCTCAGTGTTTTGGTAAAACGAATAGACATCATAAAGATAATTGGCACCGTACGCCGAAGTCGCGCAGTCAATATGGCTGAATGTCCGTTTCTCGTAGACGCTTCGAAAAAGGGTTTTAAGTTCACGAGGCTGCTTGAGGACGACCTTCCCCTCTTTACGTTTGAGCCATCGGTAGCTCACGGCATGAAACGTCCCCGCATCGATCTTCGAAGCAATCTCACGACCGAAAAATGCCGCTACCCGCTCCACCATCTCTGCCGCGGCTTTATTGGTAAAGGTGAGGAGCAAAATCTCTTCAGGCTTAACATTTTGAGAGATCAGATAAGCGATACGCCCCACAATCGTAGAGGTTTTTCCCGTACCAGCGGAGGCTATAATAAGGTTATGTCCATAAGGGGCAGTTGCGGCAGTATATTGCTGATCGTTGAGACGCGAGAGAGGCAAGAGGCTCCTTAAAGCCCCAAGTTCAGGAGCTAAATTATGATTTAAATTTTTTGATCGGTTCGGCTAGACCGAGACCGGGGTGATTTTTCA
>DATDUY010000121.1:0-6333 GCA_035290165.1 Sulfuricurvum sp.
TAACCCTTGATGCCGTCCGTAACCGACTCAATGTAATGGGAATTGAACCCTCATCGTTTGTGCTGGCGGATATCGGAGGGGGCTCTACGGAACTAACACGATATTCTAATGATGCTATCGAAACTGTGAGTCTGAACTACGGAATCGTTACCCTCAGTGAAGAGGGAGAGAACGGTTTGGAAGAGAAAATTCGTATCTTTGAAAACGCAGTAAAAAATAGTATCGATAACCAATCCGCAACACTCGTACTGACGGCGGGGACTCCGACGACGATTGCCGCTTATCTGTGTGGTATGGATTATGCGACGTATGATCCCCAAAAGATCAACGGGTATCGGTTGGGATTAATGGATTGTCACCGTGTCTATGATGAACTGCTCGCGATGGATGAGGTAACACGAAGACGCTACGTCGGGGTAGGGAGAGAGAATCTTATTATTGCCGGTATTTTGATGGTAACGGCTATTTATGAAGCTTTCGGATGTGAGGAGGCGATCATCATCGATGACGGATTGCGAGAGGGGATTGCATTGGAATATTACAAATTGCACTAAAATTTTGTCCTTGCGTGGAAGTTAGCTATAATAAATACAAAAAAAAGGGGCGAAATATTGAAATTAACTAATATTAAACGCGTCGGCATCGTACTGCGCCCCTCAACCCCCGAACTTAAAGAGATGTTTTTTGAAGCCAAACGGATTTTTGAAGCACGCGGTATCGAGGTCATCATCGACAATATCAGCGGCGGTATGATCGGGTCGATGGGACAACCGTTTGAAATGATGTGTCAAAACTCTGATTTTCTTGTCACTATCGGAGGGGATGGAACCCTCATCTCTGCCGTTCGACGCTCTTACCGCTATCAGCTCCCAGTTTTAGGGATACATGCAGGTAAACTCGGTTTTTTAGCCGATCTCGATTTCGTGGAACTCGAATCGTTCGTTGATAAAATGTTAGAAGGTGAATACCGTATCGATCAGCGTGCTGTATTGCAAGCGACGATTGTCACACCAAACGGAGAGAGTGAAATATTCGCTTTTAATGATATCGTCTTGACCCGCCCATCCATCGCAAAGATGATTAGTATTGAGACCTATGTGGATGGACGGAGTTTTAACACCTATTACGGCGACGGTGTTGTTGTTTCGACACCGACGGGTTCAACCGCCTATAATCTCTCCGCCGGAGGGCCGGTGCTCTTTCCTTTGACACAGGTGTTTGCCCTTACCCCGATTTGTCCCCATTCTCTGACCCAGCGTCCCGTTGTTTTACCGGGACATTTTGAGATTGAGATGAAGACTCCCGATGCCAGTGCTTTGGTGATTGTGGACGGTCAGGATTTAGTCGAAATCAGTGATTGTGATACGGTGCATATCAAACTCGCAAGCGGTGCCGCACATCTGATTCACCGAAAAGAGTTCAACTATTTTGAAGTTCTCAAAGAGAAACTGGGATGGGGGAATTAATCGGTGATAGAGAGATTCTATTTAAAAGAGTTTTTAACGTTTAAAGAGGCGGATCTGGAGTTTCATCCGGGATTAGTTGTCTTTACCGGCCCCAGCGGAAGCGGTAAGTCGATTTTAATGCGCTCTATCTTAGCCTCGGTAGGGCTTGAAAATGTCGAAGCGCAGGTGTGTGAATCGAGTGTTTCGTGGAGTATCGACGAAGAGCGCTACGGACTCCAAAATGAGCCGCTTAATATTTTTCGTCATGTTAAAAAAGAGAAAACCCGCTATTTTATCAACAACCAAAGCACCTCAAAATCATCGATGGAATCGATCAGTTCGGGTTACTTGCGCCATTTGAGTCTCAAAGATTACAGTGACTTTGACCCCTCCAGTCTTTTAAAAATGATAGATGAGCGGATTAGCGCTCAAAAGGGTGAATATACCGCCATTTTAGAGAACCATGCACAAAAGTTTAGTGAATTCAAGCTCCTCTCTGATGAGCTTCGCAGTATCGAAGATAAAGAGAAACACCTCTCAGAACTCAAAGAGTTTGCCCTCTATGAGATAGCGAAGATCGATGCGATAAAACCCCGTATCGGGGAAGATGAGGAGCTGAATCTCGTTAAAAAACAGCTTTCGAAAAAAGAGAAAATCCAGAACGCCATCACCCAAGCAGAAGCTATTTTTTCATATGAATCGCAAGTTAGTTCAGCGCTCGGCGTGTTGGAGGCTGAGAGTGCTTTTTTTGATGATGCGATGAACGAATTACGCAGTCTGTTTGAGAACGCATCGGAGCGGCTTGAAGAGCTTGAAGAGATATCGGTCGAATCGATATTGGATCGTATTGAGCAGATAGCAGAGCTCAAACGCCGTTACGGAAGTGTCGAAGAGGCATTGGCGTATCGGGATCAAAAAGCTGGCGAGCTTGAATCGTATGAGAGTATTGAACACTCCAAAAGCGATCTTGTGAAACAGATTGCATCTTTGAAATCTGCGTTGGAGCACTCCGCGCAAGAGCTTTCCAAAGAGCGTCATTTTGTTATGAAAAGCACTCTTGAATCCTTAAACGGCTATTTGGGGATGCTCTATCTGCGTGAAGCGACTCTGGAACTGGAAACGTGTGATTTGAATGCAACGGGGTGTGATAAAGCGGTACTGGGACTGAACGGGACTAAGCTTGACAAGCTCAGCTCCGGGGAGTTTAATCGGCTTCGTCTGGCATTGCTGGCTTTGGGGGTTGAGAGTATGCAAAGCAGCGGCGGAGTATTGATGCTCGATGAGATTGACGCAAACTTAAGCGGTGAAGAGTCGATGAGCGTGGCAAAAGTGCTTCGTCATCTTTCATCTCGGTATCAGATTTTCGTTATCTCCCATCAGCCGCAGCTCACCTCCATGGGACAGCAGCATTTCTTGATTTACAAAGACGATGAGAGCCGTGTGAGAGAGTTGAGTGATACTGAGCGGGTCGAGGAGATCGCCCGAATTATCAGCGGTGACGCGATCAGTGATGAAGCACGCGGTTTCGCCAGAGATCTGTTTGAACGCTCTAAAGGTTAGCGGATGATTATCGATACCCATGTCCATTTGGATGATGAACGCTACCGCGACGATTTTGATGCAATGTTACTGCGTGCGCACGAGGCGGGGGTTGAAGCCTTTATCATTCCGGGGGCGCACCCTTCGACCTTGAAACGTGCGGTTGAATTGTCCGAACAGTACGAGAATATCTATTTTGCGGTGGGGGTTCACCCTTATGATATGGAATCGATCGATACGGTCGATTTTGACCATTACTCAGCCCATCCTAAATGCATCGCGATCGGCGAGTGCGGGCTCGATTATTTTCGGCTGGAGGGGAGTGATGAAGAAAAAGGGGAAGAAAAACGTCGTCAGGATGAAGTCTTTCGTACCCATATCCGCTTCGCCAAAAAAGTAAAAAAACCCCTTATCGTCCATATCCGTGATGCTTCGCACGATGCTAAAATGATCCTTTTGGAAGAGGGTGCCGGAGAAGTCGGCGGAGTTCTCCATTGCTATAACGCCGATGATGAGCTTCTCAGCCTTGCAAAAGAGAATTTTTATTTTGGAATCGGCGGTGTCGTTACATTCCAAAATGCTAAGAAATTAATCAATGTTCTTCCCCGTATCCCCCGCAATAAGCTCTTGATCGAAACAGACGGCCCTTATCTCACCCCGCACCCCCATCGAGGCAGTCGCAATGAGAGTGCCTATACCCGTTTTGTTGTTGATAAAATGGGGGAGTTATTGGGCGAAACGGCAGATTCAATCGAATCATTAACGACCCAAAACGCGAAAACTCTATTTGGTCTAGGATAGCACTATGGAGGGGAGATGAAGTATCTATTGGTATTATTGCTTCTCCCCTTAGGACTTTTAGGCTCCGGATTTGATCCGCATGATCCCAAAAAGTTAGAAGTTCTCAAGCATTTCGATATTCCCGCCTCCTATTTAAAAGATCCCTATTTACACGATATGTATGCACAAAAAAAACGTGAATGTGTTTTGCAGGGATTTGCCGACTCTACAGAAAATGCCGATGTTTTTATCCCTATGCTTACGTCACTGATTGCACAATCGGATTTACCGAGTGAATTTTTGTTTGTAACATTGGTTGAGTCCCAATTACACGGAAGTGCGACATCGGTTCGAGGTGCGGCGGGATTGTGGCAATTTATGGAGAGCACGGGAAAACTGCATGGATTACGGGTCAATCAGTTTGTAGATGAACGGAGAGATCATATCAAATCAACCCGCGCCGCTATCACCTATTTAAGCGGCTTAAAAAAACAGTTTGGAAAATGGTATTTGGCACTCATCGCCTACAATTGCGGAGATGGAAGGCTTAAGCGTGCGATTGCGAAGGCAGGAACAAGCGATATTCATATTTTAACCGATCCGAAACGGGGTCTTCTTCCTCCAGAGAGCCGTAAATATATCCGTAAAGTTATCGCTTTGTCCTTATTGGCGACGGATGAGATTTTTTTGTCTAAGATTCAATTCGATACGTCTCTGAGCACAACACAAGAAAATCCTATTGCGACAGTCTACTTACCTGAAGGGGAAAATATCGATCGTATAGCGGCAGTGCTTGAAATGCCCAAAAAAAATTTAGTCATACTGAATACCCATCTTAAAAAAGGGGTTACCCCTCCGAATGAGCAATCCTATCCTGTCTATATCCCGAAAGATAAATTGGATGATTTTCGTCAAAAATTTCGTACAAAAGGGTTAAGAGGCTATTTTGTGATGCATCGAATGAAATCAGGAGAATCTCTCGAACAGCTCTCCAAAAGGTACAATGTCCCAAAAAGCTCAATTATGATGGAAAATATGATAGGGGATGATGAACGGCTCACCAATCGTCGTGTTACCATTCCGATCAATAAACCGTTTTTAAAAAAACCGCGTCTGCACAGTGCAAAATCGGGTGAAACCCTCGCTTCAGTCGCGACATTGTATAATGTAACTCTTGAACAACTCAAATTAAAAAATCCGTTTATATCCAATGTATTGAATGAAGGGGAGGAAGTAAAAATTGGTGATTAAAACTATTTTGGCATTTCTAATGTTTTTATTTGGCGGATGTACGACTAACAGCGGTTCTTACTCGTATCAGCCCAAACCCTCCCAAAAATATCCCTCAGAACATTTGGCGATGGCTCCGTCAAATGTTTACAAAAAAAACGGTGAGCTTCACGCGACTATGCGCCCTTATACTGTATTCGGAAAAGAATACTACCCTACTGTTGTACGAGTAGGGGACAGTTTTAGCGGTCGAGCAAGCTGGTATGGCCCCGATTTTCATGGTAAATCGACTTCCAATGGGGAAGCGTATGATATGTACGCAATGACCGCCGCACACAAAACACTGCCGATGAATACCGTCGTTCGGGTGACGAACAGCGAAAGCGGTGCACAGACGGTGGTTCGAATCAATGACCGAGGTCCGTTTGTGGAGAGCCGAATCATTGATTTATCGTATGCGGCTGCCGAGAAAATCGGGGTCAATAAAAAAGGGACAGCGCCCGTCACGTTAGAGGTCTTGGGATTTGAACCCTCCTCTGCACGCACCATCGATATGAGCCGTTTGGCGAAAGGGCCGCAACAATCGGTTTTGAACGCATTTTTTGTTCAAATCGGCTCATATGAACGGTTTGAAGGGGCTATGAGCACCAAACAAAAGTATGCTTCGTACAACGGTTATTCTGCAATCATCAAAGATACAGAGTATAATAACAAACGTTTATTTCGTGTATGGCTCGGCGGATTTAAAAGTGAAGCCGAAGCGCGCGATTTCATTTCACGGGGCTATTTTGAAGGCTCCTTTATCATAAGGGAATAAGATGATCCAAAAAAAACGTCAAACTAAAGAGACCGATATTGACTTGTCACTGCGCATAGCGGGTGAAGGAAAAAGTACAATTTCGACCAAAGTGGGCTTTTTGGATCATATGTTGGAGAGCTTTGCCAAACATGCGCACATTGATTTAATGGTGACGTGTGAGGGTGATGTTCATATTGATGATCACCACAGTGTTGAAGATATCGGTATTGTTTTAGGTCAGGCATTGCGTGAAGCGATCTATCCGATCGAAAAAGTGGAACGTTTCGGAAGTGCGGTTATTGTTATGGATGAAGCGGCGGTAAGCTGTGATTTGGATTTAAGCAATCGACCGTTTCTTGTTTATGATGTTCCTGTTTCGGGGAAAATTGGATCGTTCGAAGCTGAACTGGCCGAAGAGTTTTTCCGTGCCGTTATCTTTAATGCGGGAATTACTGCACATATCGTTATGGTACGCGGTAAAAACAAACACCATATTATTGAAGCGGCGTTTAAATCGCTTGCCGTTGCCCTTCGCCGTGC
>DATDUY010000122.1:0-10492 GCA_035290165.1 Sulfuricurvum sp.
TGGAGAGTCTCTTTTATAGCTACCCCTTTAGTTTTCAGCACATGATCGATCAAATCCAGCGTATGTACGATTAAATCCGATAACTGAATTGCTTCTAGCGGTTTCTCCAGACGAAAAAAGTCTCGATAATCGCTGATTGTCTGAGAAAGATGGAGACTTTGTTGTTCAATCTTTATCAATGATTCCAGCAGATCAGTGTTTTCGTTATGGTTTAACATCTCTTGCAGTCTGAATCGTGACGCGATAGCGTTGATAATTGCCAACGGCTGACGCCATTGATGTGCGATCATAGAAATCATTTCCCCCATCTGCGCTTGACGTGCATGGAGTTTGAAAAACTTCTCCTCCTCTAACTTTTGTGTAATATCACGCGCAAGCATAATCAGCTTTTCGGTATTGTCGCTATACGTTGCCAACGTGATTTCAAGGACCTTACTCGTTTTAACATTCTTGTTTAACACCAACGTACATTGGTCTTTGATCGTATGCCCCTGATAAGCTTTAGACAAATGGGTTTCAAAGTTCTCACCACTGCACTCTATGATTCGACTGGAATCTAAAATATTGGTTCCGATAAACTCCTCTTCTGTTGTTTCAAAGAGGGAAAGACTTACCGTGTTGCAGTCAATAACCCGATTGTTTTCCAATATAATGATCGCTTTGTCTATGGATGAAACGATCGTACGATAAAACTGCTCGCTTTCAATCAGTTTGTGTTGAGCGATTCTCATCTCCGTGATATCTTGAACCGTACCAATGGAGTAGAGAGGCTTCCCCTCATCGCTGAAAGTCGTTTCACACTGTTCCATAACATATTTGATTCGCCCATCATCCATCAAAAGCCGATGAGTGATTTTATAGTTTTCTTGTGTTTCCAGTGATTGCGCATAGGCAGTATGAACCATCTCTCGATCATCCGGATGAATCCCTGCTACAAATGCCTCATACGTCGCATCAAACAAGTTTGGATCGATTTCAAAGATATTAAAAATTTCATCTGACCATGCGAGTTTATTGCTTATGAGATCCAGTGTCCAGTTCCCTAATTTTGCAATTTTCTCCGCTTTTTTCAAAGAACGGTTGATTACTTTGTATTTCTGGTTTGATTGTTTCAACTCCATTTCGAGCTGTTTTTGTTCATTTATGTCAGCTATAACAGAAATAAAATACTCAACATCACCGTTTAGACCCCGTACAGCGGATGCACTTAGCTGAGCCCAAGTGGGTGTACCATCTTTGCGAACATATCTTTTTTCAATACTGAAACTGTCATCTAACCCTTCATGGAGCTTTTTTGCATGAGATAGATCAAAATCTAAATCATCTTTATAGGTAATATCTTGGAAGGTAAGCGTTAATAACTCTTCGCGGCTGTAACCTAAAAACTTGCACAGTTGTTCATTCACACGAATCCATTTGCCGGTAGCATCGACATGCGCAATCCCTATCGCGGCTTTTTCAAATGTCAATTCAAATAGATCAGCACCCATTATTGTCCTAATAATCATATAAATTAAAGAATTAAAGTTTATTATATATTTACTTTCCTCACTATAAACATAGTTAGGTGGATGAATTCTTAGGTTCATGTAAAAATGGAATATGTATTGTATTTGATTGTTGAATGGGCATAGTAAAAGAGTTTTTAAAAAGTGCTTTAAGTGTCGTAGAATAGGGGGTTTTGAGGTGGCGGACGAGGAGAGATTCGAACTCTCGGTACCGTTGCCAGTACGTCTCCTTAGCAGGGAGGTGGATTCAGCCGCTTTCCTACTCGTCCAGTTATGTTTAAGAGGGCGTAATTATAAGAACAAGTACATAACAAGCACCTTAAATAGGTGCTTGTTATGTTAAATTACGGGAGAGTTTTTGGGATTAGCAATAATATGATCCAAAAGGGCTTGCAATTGCAGTGCGAGAGCTTCATTAGAGGCTTTTGTTTCGGCAATTTTTTCTTTAAGTTTTACAACCAGCTCGATTTTATCCATAAATTTCATGCAGACTCCTTGTAACGGTTTACAAGAAATAAAGCAAGGAATATTCCAATTTATAAACGTGCCAATATCTTTTCGACAACTGCGGCAGGATCTTTTGCTTTATAAATCGGGCGACCGACAACGATAAAGTCAACCTCTTCATCCCTCGCCGTCTCAATCGTCGCAACCCGTTCTTGGTCTCCCGCATCTTCGCCGAACGGTCGAATCCCCGGAGTAAGGGTTATGAATGAACCGGCAGTCAGTGATTTGATCGATGCACTCTCATAGGCGCTGCATACGACCCCATCAAGACCCGCTTGGTGAGCATCTTGGGCAAAGCGATCCGCTTTTGTGGCTATGGTTTCCCCGTATACATGGCAAAATTCTCCCTCTTCAAAGGATGTAAGAGCCGTAACCGCGAGTACCAAAGGACGATTTTCATAAGGAGCAAGCCGTTTCATCACTTCATGCATCGCTTTGCGTCCTGCGGAGGCGTGGACGTTAAACATATCTACCCCAAGTCCCATAATCGATTCGGCGGCATCGGCCATCGTGTTGGGGATATCGTAGAGTTTGAGATCGAGAAAAATTTTAAATTCGGGATTGATCGCTTTGATGGCATCGATAAAAGGCTTTCCGTCTCGGATATAGGAGCGCAGTCCGACTTTGAGCCAGATCGGATAATTTTTGATTTTTTCAATAAGGGCTAAATTTTCTTCTTGTGAGGGGAGATCGAGGGCGACACAGAGTTGCATGATAAGCCTTTGGAATAGGATGTTAAAAGTATAACCAAGTGAAGTTTTGAAAGGGTTTAGAAGAGTGTGCTGTATTAAATCTTAAAAAATACGTCCATTTGTATTGCATTAATAATTCATTGATTAAAACAGCTTACAATGTGCGTAGATTTACTCTAAAGGGACTCTTGATGAAGCAAAGTTTTATAGCAATGGTTTTGAGCGGATTATTGATGAGTGTGAGTGTTGCAAGTGCGGCAGTGTATAAGGTTGACCCTTCCCATTCGAATGTGGGCTTTAAAGTCAAACATATGATGATCAGTACGGTAAGCGGAAAGTTTAACAATTTTTCGGGAATGTATGATTTGGATAAAGGGCAGTTTAAATCCCTTAGCGGAATGATCAAAGCAGATTCGATTGATACGGGGATCGTAAAGCGTGATGACCATTTACGCAGTGCCGATTTCTTTGATGTGGCAAAATATAGTGATATTACTTTTAGTATGACGAGTGCGACGAAAAATAAAATGACGGGTAACCTTACTATTCAAGGAATTACGAAAAAAGTTGTTTTGGATATTGATATGGGCGGTGTCGTCGAAGATCCGTGGGGCAATCAGCGTTCCGGTTTTGTGTTAAGCGGAAAAATAAATCGTAAAGATTATGGTCTAACCTGGAATAAAGCGATCGAAGCGGGAGGTGTTGTTGTTGGGGATGAGGTTAAAATGATAGTAGAGGTAGAAGGGATAGAAGAGTAAACTTTTTTTATTTCCATAGCAGTAATAAGAATGATAGAAAATAGTCTATGTTGCCAACATAAGGGAAGATACTTGCTATAATAAATAATTCTATAAAAGAGTTCGGTATTTATTACGATGAAAATTAAAAACTATACGGTTACTTCTACAATTTATCGTAATAAAAAAACAATTGTATATCAAGCAATATCTCCAAATGGGGATATTGTTGCCATTAAAACGGTTCTCGATAATACCGATCAAAACTATTCCAATAAACTCTATCGTGAATTTGCCATTGCCAAAAATCTTAACAATCTTTACACAGCACACTATATTGAATTGATAGAAGAAGAGAAGATATATCTTGTCAAATCTTACGAGCCCGGTAAAATTTTATCGGAGTTAATTCCTCATAATGGGATGGAAATCGATACGTTTATCCATTATGCGCTATCGATAGCCAAAGCCTTAAAATACATCCATGCAAACAATATCCTCCATTTAGATTTAAATCCGAATAACATTATTTGTAATGAATCTCAGCAAACAATCAAGCTCCTCGATTTTGGTGAAAGTATCTCCACAACAAGTTTGAGTAAAACCCCTAAAAAAAACATACAGATAACGGGAGGAGCCGCGTATTCGGCACCTGAACAAACAGGGTTATCTAATCAAAGCATAGACGAACGGAGTGATTTATATTCATTAGGTGTCATTTTTTATGAAATGCTTAGCGGGTCACTTCCCTTTGAAGGGGATAATGCTATTCAGATGGCACACGCCCACTTGGCACAGATTGCTAAAAATTTGCATGATATAAAACCGTCTATTCCCCTCGTTTTATCTAATATCGTCCATAAGCTACTCTCTAAAGAGAAGCAAGAACGATATCAGCATGCGTTTAGTTTGAAATTTGACCTCAATCATTTTTTACGTGAGCCATCGAGCGAATTTTTACTCGGAAGCCAAGATATATCCGATAAATTGATGATTCCTCAAAAGCTCTACGGCAGAGAGAAAGCTTTGGAATCGGTCCGTAATAAAATACTTTCCGTTATTGACGATAAGCCTAAATTAATGATGATCAGCGGATATTCAGGGATTGGAAAGTCTTCGTTTATTAATGAACTAAGCCCTGTGATACTGGCTAAAAACGGTTACTTCGTCAAAGGTAAGTTTGATCAATACAACCGTACGACCTCTTATGTTGCCTTTATTCAAATTTTTATGAATTTAATCAACCAATTCAATAATATGCCATTGGGTGTAAAACAAAAAAAGATTAATGAATTAGCTGATTTTTTGGGTGAAAGCAAAAATGTACTCATCAAAATTATTCCGGAATTCAAAATAATTTTTCATATAGACTTTAATCCGATGGTTGATCAGGCGCAACTCAAAAATCAGCTTTTTATTGCCATTGAGCGATTTTTCGGTTTTTTTGCATCCAAAGAACATCCTTTGGTTCTCTTTTTGGATGATATGCAATGGGCTGATATCGCTTCATTAGAAATATTGGAGCTGATCTATTCTTCCAATCAACTCAATAGTTTTTTAATCATCGGGGCGTACCGAAGCAATGAAGTAGGTGCCAATCATCCTATGCGATTATCTCTTGATATGATTGCCGATAAAATAGGAACCATTGAAGATATCGAGCTTCTCCCCCTAGATATAGATGCCGTCAATCAACTGCTACGTGATATGTTAAATACAAATGAAGTTGAGAGTTTAGGGCACTTGTTGATTCAAAAAACAGAAGGAAATCCTTTTTTTCTAAAACAATTTATTTACACTTTGCTAAAACGTGACTTATTACGATTCAATAAAAACACCCTTTCTTGGGAATGGGAAATTGAACAAATACGTTATGAAGATTTAACCAATAATGTCATAGATCATCTCGTTGCAAAAATAAATACCATGTCGAGTGAAGCGCAAAGTTTCATTAAAACGGCATCGGTCATTGGAGATACGTGTGATATTGATGTCATATCTTCCTTATCTCAATTCGATCCTGATAATATGACGCAAATTATAAGTGAAGTATTTAACGAAGGGTTAATTGAAGTTTCTACGGATGAGAATATCATTGGAAACGATACGCTTCAGTATTGCCATTTTATTCATGATAAAATCAGGCAGGCCGCATACTTAATGTTGAGCAGTGAAGAAAAACAGCAGACGCATCTAAAGGTTTTTAAAAAGTTTTTAGCGCAAAAAGATCAAACACCAAAAGCAATTTTGACAGCAGCAAAGCATATTATTGAGGTTATATCTCTTATCGATAAAGATGACTATGAATTTGTACTGGATATTCTAAATAAAGCGTCTCTTCTTGCAAAAGAAGCTTTGGCATACGAAGAGGCTATTAAATACGCGCAAACTGCCATTTTGATATTTTCAGAGGAGTGTTGGTCACTCACGTATGAGATTACCTTCTCATTATATTTTAATTTAGTGGATTCTTTATGTCAAGCACGTAAATATCACGAGGCTTTAGAGTTATTTGAGCGGTTGTTCTCGAACAAGCTTTTGAAAAATATCGATAGTGCAAAACTATACAATCTTCGTTTAACGCTGCACTTCGCGCAAGGATTACTTTCTGAAGCAATTGAAGATGGACGTCAAGCATTACGAGTTTTGAATCAAGAGATTCCCAATGATCCGGCAGAATTATTATCTTTGAAGGCAGATGAGATAGAGTGGTTGAACGCCAATATCACATCGATTGAAGATCTGCAATTTTTAGATGTGATGCACGATGAAACGATTGAACTGTGTATGAATATTCTTGTCAATATGGGGATACCTGCATTTGTGAGCAGACAAGACATGTTTGCCGTGGTGACGCTTCGAATGGTACGACTCTCTTTTTTGTATGGGAATTGTGGTGTCTCACCGTATGGCTATATGCTCTGCGGAATGATTATGGGTGCAGGACTCAAACACTATGAGGATGGATACCGTTACGGTCAAGTTGCCATGGTGCTTCAAGAAAAGTTTAATAATAAATCGATCGAGTGCAAACTTTTACGGGTTTATGGAGCGTATGTGGCATCTTGGGTACAGCCCCATGAACAAACACTGAATATTTTGCAAAAAGCATATATGTCGGGTATTGAAAATGGGGATTTTTCGTATTCGGCCTATTGTGTCAATCATATCTTCACACGTGAATTTTTATCCAGTACTTCGTTGGATGTCTTAGAGCAAAAAGCACTAAGCTATGTCGATTTTATCTCCGAGTCAAAAGAACCCTCCATCTTGGACGTTCAGTATCTTTTTATCAATATTATCCGATGTCTGCGCGGTAATACGTTTGCATTAGACTCTTTAAGCTCAGATGAATTTGATGAGAATGTAGCGGTTGAGCATTTTAAAAAAATAAATTTCAAAACACTGTTGGCCTATTATTATATTTATAAGTTACAGATTTGCTACTTGCATGAATATTATGATGAAGCCATTGAGTATGCTATCACCGCACAAGATTATTTGGAAAATATCAAAGGAAATATCCTTGAAAGTGAATGGGTGTTTTACTATGCACTCTCTGTTTTCAAACAACACTCATCCGCTCCGATTCAAAAAGACTCACTTGAACTGTTAAACGATTTTGAAAACAGATTTAAAACGTGGGGAGAACTTTGTCCGCAAAATTTTGAAGCTAAATACCTCATTATTAGAGGTGTCCATGCGTATGCTCTTGATAATTTTGACAATGCATTTGATTATTTTGAAAAAGCGCTTATTCTTCAAGATACAATCTCGCCTACACTTTTAAAAGCAGTTACTTTGGAGTTAATGGGTACCTGCTGGAAATCACGAAACAATTGGCGTATTGCCAAAATGTATCTGCAAGAATCGTATACGATCTACTACAATCTAAAAGCCATTGCAAAAGCAAAACTTTTGTTTAATACCCAAAGCGAATTGTTACAGTATGAATCCAAACTGAGCATTAGTATTACACCAAGTCCGCAAAGTACGGCTGATTTAAATATTTTTGATGAAGAAACCATTTTAAAAGCAACGCAATTAATTTCGGGAAAAGTGAATCGGTCTGAATTAATAGAGAAATTTACCTATATCATAGCTCAAAGTTTTGGAATCCAAATCGGTGGATTGATTTTAAAAGACAATGATACTTTTTATCTCGAAGGACTATTCGATATTAACAGCAACCCCAAAATGATTATCGATCATCAACCTTTGGAAGTATCCAGCAAAATACCGAAATCAATAATAAATGACGTATTGAAAAGCGATAAAGCAGTGATAGTCGAGGATGCAATGCATGATCCACGGTTTGCAATGGATCAAATAGTCATAGAGAGAAAAATTATTTCCGTTATTTGTGCGCCCATATTTTTAAAAGAAAAACTGCTCGGATTAGTCTATATGGAAAACAATCTTATCAAAGGTTTTTTCGACAATACACGTGAAAAAGTACTCAATATCTTATTAACACAAACAGCAGTGACGCTTGAGCTTGAAAATTTGTATTCTCATGACAAGCTTACCGGGTGTCTTAGCCGACAAAAATTGGACGAAGTGTTAATAAAAAATGATTTTTCCGCTCTACTGCTGATCAATATTAATAATCTTGATTCTGTCAATTCAACCTATGGATATGCGATCGGAGATGAGATATTAAAGTTGTTTGTAAAATTTTTACACAATTTATTAGAAGATAACAGTTCGCTCTATCGATTATCAAGTGATGAATTTGTTGTCATTACCGCTAAAAATTCTCCGTTTGATAAGGAGATATTAGCCGCCAATATCATCAGTTCATTACAAGAGAGTCAATTTAACATTGAAGATTTTTTAATTCTTTTGTCATGTACAATAGGGATAACGACGAATAACGATGAGTATTCAGCTGAAAGCCCTTTGGTGAGAGCGCATGCGGCAATGAAAGAGGCCCGTCAATCCGGTACCAATAAATTTTTGACCTATACGACCGATTCTTTATTTATTAAAAATCAAAAAAATACGATTGAATGGATGCTCAAAGTAAAAGATGCAATAGCCAATAACGCGATTATCCCTTTCTTTCAGCCTATCATTGATAATGAAACCAACCAGATTGTCAAATACGAATGTTTGGCGAGACTGGTTGAAAATGGTGCTATTATTGCCCCGATTCATTTTATTGAACCGGCAAGACTCGCAGGGCTTTTACCTAAAATTACCGAAATAATATTGGAAGCGTCATTTCACTATTTTCAAGATAAGCCCTATGGCTTCACGGTGAATATTTCAGAAGAAGATTTGAAAGAGAAACATTTGCTTCTGTTGCTTGAAGCTTTATCGAAAAAATATAATGTAGAACCAAGCAGAGTAACGTTGGAGATTTTAGAAAATATTTCAGCTTATGAAAGTGAGGCGTCTTTAGAGCAGTTGATGGAGCTTAAAAAGAACGGCTTTAAAATTGCCCTTGATGATTTTGGGAGTGAAAAATCAAACTTTTTAAGATTACAGAAAATGAATGTAGATTACCTAAAAATTGACGGTTCATTTATCAAAGATATTCATGAAAATCAAAATAATCTTAATATATGCAAAACGATAGTTCATTTAGCACAAGCATTAAATTGTGAGGTCATTGCTGAATTTGTACATTCAAGCGATGTCTTTGATGTTGTAAAAGAGATAGGGATAAAATATTCACAGGGATATTACTTCGGTGCACCAAAAGATGGTATCATCGAGAGTTAAAATTTCATTACATCAAATTTTTAATATACCCGTCCCGTTTGGGGCGGAACCCTTTTAGATCATCGATGGATATTCCTTGCTGTTTTCCCCAGACTAAAATACTCCGGCATTTGTACATTTTCGCGTAATCGATCAAATAATCGATCATTTCACCGCTTAGATGCTCATAGCCGCTGTACGTTACAAAATCATCTACGATTAAGTGTCGCCCCAACTCTAAATTTTCCCGTATGCTCACTCCCGCATAAATTTGAAGCTCTCCTAGTTGATAGGCACCTATCGGTCGGTAATCTTTTGGGTATTGCGAGGTAATAAAGGCATCGAACGCTTCGGAGGTGAGTTCCGGTCGAAGGGCAGTGAGAAGGGCAAACCCCTCAACCAGTTCTGAAGCGGAGAGTTCCCGAAACTGCAATTAGTTTTCTAACGCACTGAGTTGAGCAGTGATTTTTGAAATTTTATCTTCGGCATCGGCAAGACCGTTACGGTTTTCAGTGATAACGGCTTCAGGTGCATTGGCGACAAAACGCTCGTTCGAGAGCATCCCTCTCAGTTTGTCCGCCTCTTTTTGGAGCTTTTCGCGCTGTTTGGTAAGTCGCTCGATGATCGGGCTTAAATCAATCGCATCGGTTGGGAGATAGACTTCAACCGCATCACCGATGTCACTGATGGCATTGTCTATCTTAGACTCCGTAAAGTGCAGTGTTTCGACTCTCCCTAACCGAATGATAAAAGGTTCCATCATGGAATGATCGCCGCCGCATTTGAGGTAGGCGAGATCGATTTTTTGGTTCCCCAAATCAACGAGGGTTTTGGCACGGCGGATCGTGACGATGGCATCCATGATGATGGCAAATTCTGCTTCGATCGCTTCATCAATCGCGGTATTCTCAGGATAAGGCATAACCATAATCGAATTTCCCTCTTCGAGTGTTGTACCGGAGAGTTCATGGTAGAGATGTTCTGTGATGAACGGCATAAACGGATGGAGCAGTTTCATCGACTCTTTAAAGATGCTTCCCAGCTCGTTAACGCTCTCTTTGGAGGCTTTCCCTAGTTCGATACCCCAGTCGCAGAATTCGTTCCACAAGAAGCGGTAAAGCACTGTAGCCGCATCGTTAAAGCGGTATTCGTCCAAGAATGCTCTCGTCTCAGCGGTTGCGCGATGGAAACGAGAGAGCATATAGCGACCGAGCGGAGTTGTGATCTCTTGATCGGCTAAATCTTTGAACGTCGGAACATTCATTTGGAGGAATTTGGAAGCGTTGAAGAGTTTGTTGGTAAAGTTACGGCTTTGCTCCAGACGGTCGTTGCTCAGGCG
>DATDUY010000123.1:0-3004 GCA_035290165.1 Sulfuricurvum sp.
GATCGGGCCTGATCCGATGAGTAATATCGTTTTGATGTCGTCGCGTTTTGGCATTGAGACCCCTCGTCATAAAAATTTTATTATTATAGACGAGAAGCACTTAAAATCCGATTACAGCGGTTACCTTACCTTTGTAATGACATGAAAATAAGCGGGATTTTTGCCGTAAAAGTAAGGTTCGATAACCGCACTTTGGTAACCGCTGGCTTTGGTGATTGAGATCACTTTTCCTACTTTAAGGCCGGACATAAAGATACGGTCTAGCCCTGAGGTGAGTACTTCATCTCCAACCTTTATAGGAATCCATGTCGGGATAAATTCAACGATCAAACGGCGTGAATTATTTCCCCGAACAATTCCCGGTGCCATAGTGACTCCCACATTAACGGCATAGGAGCTTTTGATGTCACCGTTTAAGAGGGCGATGGGACGTTTGTTTTTTGAGACAACAATCCCTGCCGCATAACCGCGATAAAGGAGGCCGTAAACACGTTTCGGATCAAATTTTTCCATCTCTATCCATACACGGTGAGGATCTCCGAAACGGACATAGGAGAGGGTTCGAACCAAACTGGTATCAGGTGTAATACGGAAACTGCTGTTGTGTTCTTGGAGAAGTTTTTGATATTCATCGGCGACTTGATGAAGATTGAGCAACTCTTTCTCGTAGAAGCGGTTTTTTTGACGCAGATCGACAATAGTTCTTTGTTGATTGAAATGTTCATCAACGGCGTGTTGGATGGTTTCAACACCATCCAGATACGATGATTTAATCGCAAGGTTTAATCGTAGAATGGGGGATTGTAAAAAATTAGTAAAATAGAGTACTCCCCCTACCAAAACGGTAAGGAGTACAGCGACAGTTAACGCTTGTTTATTCATTATCGAAGAGTTCGTGGAGTTGATCGATCTCTTCTAATGCGCGTCCGGTTCCGCGTGCAACACACAAAAGGGGCTCATCGGCAACGTATACCGGAATTTTGATAATTTCAGAGAGGTATTTATCGAGTTGACGGATCAATGCACCGCCTCCGGTAAGGATAACACCGTTGTTGACGATGTCCCCTGCCAAATCAGGCGGCATATTTTCAAGTACGTCGCGCAGCGCTTCAAGGATCTCTTTGAGCGGTTCACGCATCGCTTCGCGGGCATCTTCACTGGAGAGTTCGATCGACGTAAGAAGCCCCTCCACTTGGTCACGACCGTTGATGATCATTTTAAGCTCTTGCGCTAGCGGCATAGCGGTACCGATATTGATTTTGATATCTTCCGCGATACGCTCCCCGATCAAGAGATTGTATTTGCGTTTGATGTAATCCATAATAGCACGGTCGATTTTGTCCCCTGCAACACGGATAGATCGGCAAAGAACAAGTCCTCCGAGTGAGATAACACCGATTTCAGTGGTACCCCCTCCGATATCGACAATGATGTTCCCTTTCGGTTCACGGATATCGATCCCCGCACCGATTGCAGCGGCCATCGGTTCATCGATCAAATACACTTCACGCGCCCCCGCACTCATCGCCGATTCACGAACCGCTTTACGTTCGACCTGCGTCAATCCGTACGGGATACAGATAATAATACGAGGACTGATAAGTGATGTTCGTCCGTGGGCTTTCTCGATAAATTTACGGATCATTTTTTCCGTCATATCAAAATCGGCGATAACGCCGTCTCTCATAGGGCGGATTGCTTTGATATTCCCCGGAGTTTTTCCTACCATCTCTTTGGCTTCACGCCCTACGGCGAGAACGCGTTGTTGACCGTATTTTTCAGTTTTTACCGCAACGACAGAAGGTTCATTGATAATAATACCTTTACCTTTTGAAATAACAAGGGTATTGGCTGTCCCTAGATCGATAGAGAGATCGTTTGAGAACATTCCGATAAGTTTATTAAATAGCATTGACTCTCCTATGCACTTTTTTGAGTTGATTTTTTGATATATACAGGGGGAACTTTGTCCTCGACTACCTCTTTGGTAATGAGCACTTCATAACCGCAGTACTCAGGGAGTTCATACATCGTATCTCCCATAGTCTCTTCCATAATGGCACGAAGTCCGCGTGCTCCCGTTTTTCGAGCCAATGCTTTGGCTGCGATCGCATTTAGCGCCTCATTGTCAAATGTCAACTCGACATCATCGATGGCAAAAAGTTTGGTGTATTGTTTTACCAGAGAGTTTTTCGGTTCGGTCAAAATACGAACCATCTCCTCTTCGGTGATTTTGTTGAGTGACGCGATAATCGGTAAACGTCCGATAAGCTCAGGGATCAACCCGTAACTGACCAAATCATCCGGCTCGACATTTTCGAAACTGTCATCGATGTCGGTAGTGCTTCGTTTATCGTGTCCGAAGCCCATAACATTGGCTCCCTTTTTCCGCTCTAAAATCTGTCCCAGACCATCAAACGCACCACCGCAGATGAAAAGGATACCGGAAGTATCGATTTGGATAAAATCTTGGTTCGGGTGTTTACGACCCCCTTTGGGAGGGATGTTGACCACGGCACCTTCGATAATTTTAAGGAGTGCCTGCTGAACCCCTTCACCCGATACGTCACGGGTGATAGAGCGGTTTTCGCTCATGCGGGAAATCTTATCGATCTCATCGATAAAGACAATCCCCTGCTGCGCCCGCTCTACATCCCCATCCGCTGCTTGGAGGAGCTTGGTAAGGATGTTTTCAACATCTTCACCGACGTATCCCGCTTCGGTGAGGCTCGTCGCATCGGCAATCGCGATCGGGACATTGAGGACACGGGCAATGGTTTGTGCCATCAGTGTTTTACCGCTTCCCGTCGGTCCTATGAGGAGGACATTCGATTTGGCAATTTCGGTTTCATCTTCAACAAGAGTATGTTTGAAAATACGTTTGTAGTGATTGTAAACCGCAACGGAGAGAAGCTTTCGAGCTCGCTGTTGTCCGATAATGTATTGCCCCAAAAAGGTATTAAGCTCTTTCGGAGTTAGTAGCTCGGTGCTTTTGTGCTCATGA
>DATDUY010000124.1:0-2651 GCA_035290165.1 Sulfuricurvum sp.
TTGCTCATAAATCGTTTGAAGCAAAGTTAAACCTGTACGGTCTTTTGCAAAACAGGCACGCGGTGAAGATTGTCCGCCGAAAGGGCGCTGTGCAATGGTACCGTCTTCGTTGCGGCTAAATGCCGCACCCATACGCTCTACCCAACGGATAGTTTCCGGTGCTTTTTCACACATAAACTGGACAACATCTTGGTCGGCAAGATAATCTGATCCCTTAACGGTATCGAACTCATGAAGTTCAACGCTGTCTGCATCACTAAACGCAGCGTTAATACCTCCCTGTGCAGCACCGGAGTGACTACGCAAAGGGTGTAGTTTTGTGACAACGGCAACTTTTTTGCCGGCTTTTTGCAACTCACGAGCTGCAGCACATCCGGCTAGTCCTGCTCCGACAATAACCGCATCATAAGTATAAATGGGAATACTCATACGCCTTCCTTGTTGATAAAATCTGTGGATGATTATAACGTGCCGCTCCTTGGGCAAGATTAAAAAGTGTTATAGAGCTATGTTGGGAATGAAAGTCGTGAATGTTGTCCAAAATAGTAACAAAATGGAAAAACTTACCACTCAATATGAGTGGAAAAGTTACATGTGCGGGAGAACTTAATGGTAAGAATCGGCACGATCTCGAAGTTGAGCAATACGGTTTCCACCGTTTTCTTTTGCTTTTTGAATCAATTTGATGGCATCAACTGATGCCTCTTCCACAGATTTTACCGGAATTTTAAGGAGAAATCCTGCACTGAGTGTTATTTTGACCACCCCATTTGCCGTACTAAATCCGGAGGCTTCAACCGTGTGAATAATTTTTTCACAATCATCCAATGCCATTTGTTTGTTATTTCTAGACATAAGAAAAATAATACGGTCATCATCCATATGGGCGATAACGTCAAGCGGTTGTTCATACATAGAGATCATATCACCGAGCTTTTTGAAAAGATTTGTCATATCTTCATTGGTGAGGGTATTGACAAGAGAGGTATATTGATCGATTTCAAAAATTGCCACGAAAACATTATTACTGCCTCGGCTCGATTTTTTGGCATTAAAAGCAGTGATAAGCCCTTTTTGATTATTCATACCGCTTGTAGGATGGAGTAAATTCGGGCTCACGGAGGGCTGCGCACATTTGCGCAATAGCCGTTTGATGATAAAATCGATCTCCTGCGTGATCACAGTTCTTTGGGTGCCGTCTGTATCTACGCCGCATGCTTTATCAATATCACGGTAAATTTGATCAAGGCGGTAACGGTAGCGTAAAAACACCCCTAGCCCGACAATAAAGAGGAAAAGTGCTATCAGTTTGGCAGTTGAGATAGAGTTATTGATCAGATATATTTGGTGGTCCATCAAGCGATCAACATCACTTAAATACGGGGTGCTAACACTGAGTATTTTTGTATAAGCGTCATCTTGGTGAGGTGTCCCAAAAGATTCAGACCAATTTTGTGCATGATTGCGGAATGTTTCCGATGAAATTTCTAATGCATCCAAAAGGTTAAGCTGTTCTTCTTGAGAGGCTGCCAAAGAGTCTAATACGGCATTTTCACCTGAGAGTTTAACCGCAAGGCTAATCTCCGCAATTGCACCGTTTATAATGATGGCGCCCATTTTAGGATCGCTTACATCGGCATGAATAACTTTGTCTATTAAGAGGTGCTGATTTTTGAGGGCAGTTAAACGTTCACTGTAGGCTGAAATGTGGAAAAGTTGAAGGGTTAAAAAGGTGACGCCGACACCTAATAATAATAAGGCAATTTTTAAATTGTTAAAAACTTTTCGTATTGATAGTAACATTAACTTTCCCTTTCAAAAAATGTTTTTTGCAAACATTCAAATGATTTAGTTAGATAATATTTTAACACAAATAGGTAAAATTTCAATTTTAACGGAACCGTAATCTCATTTTGCCTATAATAATACCATTTTTATAATGGATATAAAGCGTGAACGCAGAAAACTATTTTATCTCCACGTTTTGCTCATCAGGCTCGCACATCGGCGATGACGGTGCCCTTATCGGTAAGTGGATATACAGTAAAGATCTATTTTTCGAAAACGTCCATTTTAAGAGAACATGGCTTAGCCTCTACCAAATCGGCTATAAGGCGATGATTATTAATATTTCTGATGCAATTGCCATGAATGCGCTACCCAAATATGCACTATTGGGTGTGGCGATGCCGAAGTCGATGAGCCTCTCTCAGATGGATGAACTCTCACAAGGGATTCAAGCGGCTGCATCGAAATATAATATTGAGATTATCGGAGGGGATACGATCGGCAACGCAAAGCTTGATCTCTCCGTGACGATTATTTCTCAAACCGCTGCTCCGTTAGTGCGTCGCGGGTTAAAAAGAGGAGATATCCTCGCCTATACAGGGGAACTCGGCAAATCGGCACGACAACTCCGTTATCTGTTAGCCGGTGGGAGCGTTCATACAAAAAGCCGTTTTGCATCCCCAACATTACGTCAATCGTTTGTGACGCAATCGCGCCGTTATCTGCGATGCGGAATGGATATTTCAGACGGTCTTTTCAGTGATATCGAAAAGCTGTGCCGTGCCAACCGTATGGGGGCTCGGTTTTCTAGAAAAATAGAAAAAAAAATCGGTTGCAGCGGTGAAGAATACGAGATGTTAGTA
>DATDUY010000125.1:0-2817 GCA_035290165.1 Sulfuricurvum sp.
CCATATTCAGGGGAATTTGACCCAATAACGGGATGTTGTAGCGTTCCGCCAATCGCGCTCCGCCGCCGCTTCCGAAAATATCATAGCGTGTTCCGGTATCGGGTGCAAAGAAATAACTCATATTTTCCACTAATCCTGCCATCGGGACATGAATGTCTTGGAACATTCGGATTGCACGGCTGACATCATCGCTGGCTACGAGTTGCGGAGTCGTGACGATCACCCCTGCGGTGATAGGGAGCTCTTGTGCCATAGTAAGCTGGATATCACCCGTCCCCGGAGGCATATCGATGACCATAAAGTCAAGCTCTCCCCACTCTACATCTTCGAGAAACTGGATTAATGCCGAAACGGCGACGGAGGAGCGCCATACAAGAGGTGTGTCGGAGGTTGGAGTGGTAAGGGCGACACTCATAATTTTTATCCCATAGTTTTCACTCGGGATGATTTTGTTATCATCATTCCAACGGATCTTTTCCAAATCGGTATTGGTAAGACGCGGTACGTTGGGACCATAGACATCGGCATCTAAAATCCCGACACGGTACCCACGTTGAGCTAGGGCAATCGCGAGATTGACGCTGACGGTACTTTTCCCTACCCCCCCTTTTCCGCTCGTAACTGCGATCACATTTTTAGCATAAGGGGCGCGGTTATTGGGTGAGGCACTGGTGCCGTAGTTGGTATCTTTTTGTACTTGGACTTTTTTGGTGATATTAAGAGTTTTGAACGCGTTGCCAAAAGCCGCTTCGATCGCTGACTTGACGGTGAGATACGATTCATCACTAACCGTAAGAAGCTCAATTTTAACGTTACCCTCAGTTACTTTTACCTCAGAGATGAGTTTGAGCTCGCCGAGGCTGCGGCTAAGTCCCGGATAAGGGAGTGCGTGCAGAGCATCATGTAACTCTTTAGTGTTCATAGGGGTTTCCTCTCACTTCACGGGCTAAGAGCGCTTTGGAACCGGTAGCTTTCTGTGCAAGCTTGGCCAACGGCCCTCGTGCTTTGGGATATTCGAGACTGAGTCGATGGCAGGCATTGATACGTTCATCAATGAGCGCATTGAGAGATACGATAACCCCTTGGAGGGTACCGATTTTGTTTGATTCGTTAAGTAAATCTTTGATCAGCATTTCACGCGAATGCATTCGAAGTTCTAATCCGTTTGCGTTACCGATAGTAATAAAATCAGCGGCACTCAAATAAAGACCGGAAAAAAAAGTGTTTAAAAAATGATTTTCAAGACTCATAAATTGGCTGCGCTCTTCAAAATGACGTTTTTTCATTCACGTTCTCCCAAATTTGCCTGAGCGGCTTTGCTCACATCGAAATCGGCATCATTTAGCAGCACTGAGATGATCTCTTTAGGAGCGGAACGATTTTCAGCCAAACGCATGCGTACCATTTTATCATTATCGTCGCATAGGATTTTGAGCAATTTTACAGGAGTATTGGGATTACCTGAGAGTCCGTCACGGACGATTTTTTCATCATTGAAGAATTTCTCCAATACCTCACTCGGGGTTGAGGGATTAGCGGCAACGAGGGCGCGTACCAAGTTAATCGGATCGGTTGAGAGGTGCTTGAGAACTTCAACCGGTGTATGCGGGTTTTTGGCTACCGCCCAGCGTGCACCCATATCGACCGGATTGCTTGCGATGTCGATGAGGAGTTCAACCATGATAGGGCTATACTCACGATCGCGTTCATAAACAGAGGTGCGTAAAGAGAGATTCATCGCAACTTGGCCAACAACTAATTTATCAGTTTTAAATGCAGTATATATAGCCTGTACCTCTTCGATCGGAAGGCTTTTATCCTCTAATAATTCAATAAGTTCAGTCGTATCGGATTGTGACAATGCGTTTTGTATCATGTCGGTATGCATAAGCTCCCTTTTTTGTGTGATAAAAATAATCGTCATACTATCAAAAAGTGATTAAAATGTAAGTATTAGTTATACTATATAAGGGAAAGAACAGAGTGTGACGTATAAGAAAACGTAAAAAAACGCCCAATCATTTATAGTCTCAATTTTGTGATAATTATGTAACAAAAAGTAATCCATGTATGCACCTAAAGCAGGTATTTACCGTTTATTAAGAGAGACAAACCTATAATAGAGATGGAAATTCCATAAATTAAGGCACCAGTGTGTGCACATTTAAAATAAAGGAGCACGGATGAACAGATTGCTAAAAACACTATGTGTTGCGGCATCACTGTCGGCAGCAACCGTATTGATGGCAGCCGATGGGTATAAGGATAATTCAATCCTTATCTCTGCCGAAGAAGCGGTCAAGCTGATCGGTAATCCAAAAGTGATGTTTGTATCGGGTGATAACGAAGATATTTATAAACTCGGTCATATTAAAGGGTCGGTAGAGATGTATGCTCACCACCTTCACCATTCGGATATTGATGGTGAAATGCATTGTGCACCTTTGTACCGCTGTATCGATGACGCTGAAGAACTAATCGGCAAAAAAGGGATTAGCAATGATATGACCATTATTGCATACGATGACTTTAAAGGACCGAATGCGACAGGTGTTTACTCATTTTTCGACAGTTACGGGCATAAAAATATAAAAGTACTTAACGGCGGACGTGCGGCTATGATGGCAGTCGATCCGGCGCAAAAAGAGTATGATGCACTTAATAAAGAACTAAAAGCTGCTAAAAAAGTAGAAAAAGATTCAAAAGAAGCTCTTAAAAAAGAGGGTGCGGATAAAGCGGCTCTGGATGCAACGATTAAAAAAGCATCTGAAACGGTAAAAGCGTTGAGCGCAAAAATGGCAGTAGTTGAAAAACGTC
>DATDUY010000126.1:0-8061 GCA_035290165.1 Sulfuricurvum sp.
GGACGGCTCTGCGTCAATACAGGCTCCTCTCTCCATCTCATCAAGCCGATCGGGTTTGATATCGACGAGAAAGCCGTTCGCCGTGCAGGGCTCGATTATTGGCATAAAATTGATTTGCACGTGTGGGAGAGTATAGAGGAATTTATGGAAGCCCATCCGAAGAGAGATCGTTTTTTCTTTGCCACAACCAAAACAGATCGTCCCTATTTTGAGGTTTCGTTTCAAGAGGGAGATTATCTCTTTTTCGGAAGTGAAACAGCAGGAATCCCTTCTGAAATATTGGAAGCATATCCTGAGCAGAGAATGACGATTCCTATGACAAAAGAGGGGCGGAGCCTCAACCTTGCTATCAGTAGTGGAATAATCCTCTACGAGGCAATCAAACAAAATTTCAATACGTACCGAAAGATGATGTAATATGATGATGCAAATACTCGATACGGTAGTTATAGTACTGCTGGTTCTCTTTTTAGTCTATATCTTTCGCGGATACCATCTTTCACGTCTGGAGAGAGATAACAAAGAGGACTAAAACAGTCTCTCTGCCCATTTCTCCATTTTCATCTCTAACTTGTCCATCCAACCGTTTGCTTGACGAATTACCTTTGCCATTGTGAACTCCTTGAGTTATATTAGGCAAATAGTAAATTATTTTACACTATTATCTAAAAAATATTTCATTTTGTCATATATTCTTAAAATCTATGTCATAATTCCTACAATACACTATCGATATATCAAAAGGATTTCATTATGAAAACATTCAGTGATATTGTCGAGACGATCAAAGATATTGTCTCTTCTGAATTTCCCGAAAAGAAAGTATTTGATAAAGATGTAGCGGATTTGTTGGATATTACTCAGATGAATTTTGCTACGATGAAAAAGCGGAATAAAATCCCCTTTAATGAATTACTCGATTTTTGTGCTAAACGCTCTATAGCAATCAACTGGCTTTTGTATAACCAATCGCCGGAAAGTTTGATTGAACCGACCAATCGCTTTTATATGGTACGTTATTTCTCTTCGGTAAACGCCTCTGCAGGGGGAGGCGCTGATAATGAAGAGTTAGAATACGAACCTCTGATGCTCGAAGATAATTTTGTCCTTTCTTTGGGCGGTGAAAAAGAGCTGCGTCACATTGAGGCGATTAATGTATCGGGTGATTCTATGGAACCCTCTTTTTGCTACAACGATATTATTTTTATAAATCGTTCTAAAACCGATATTAGTCGTGGCGGTATATTTACGATCCGAACCGAACATGGACTCTTTATCAAGAGATTGCAAGTGCGGATTGATGGTAAACTTGATATTATTTCAGATAATAAAGACTATCCGACCTATGTTGCCCGCAAAGATGAAGTTGAAATCATCGGAAGAGTTGTCGGGCGCTTTGGCGGAGTTGAATAATATTGGATTGAATATGAATACGACAGTATGGATGGGTGGATTGTTATTGGTATTGGGAGGGTGCAGTACCCATACCCCTGTTGCCGTACCGACATCCAAACCACTTAAAGTGGTTTCAAAACAGGATACGAATCAGAGCGTTTTGAATGACCCTTTTTGTTGTATGCTTCCTCAAGATCTTGGACTAAAACTTCCCGAATACGGTCCGAAAGTCAATGATTTGGAACGTTTTGAACAAGCAATGCTTCCTTATGTAGAGCGAAACGGATTGGATCATGAGAATTTGCTTGAGATTCAAACGACATTTGAGGGGCGTTATTTTTCTCCATGGAACTACAGTGTTCCTCCGCAAAATGTTCAGGAAGTGACATGGCCGCTGCGAGCGTACAGAGGCGGATATGGAAGCAATCTTAGACCGGTTCCTCCGGTATGGTTTGAATCGATAAAAAATAGTAGCAATTTTGAGGCTTACGGATCACTAAATCAAAAAGCGATTACACTCAAGCGTATGGACATACGTGCACTTCCAACCGATAAGCCGCTTTATAAAGATCCTTCTCTTCCGGGTGAGGGGTATCCGTTCGATCTACTCCAAAACAGCAGTGTCAATTACAATGAGCCGATATTTGTTTCCCATAGATCCATAGACGGGGCTTGGAGCTATATTTTTACGAATAATGCATCAGGCTGGGTTCCATCAGAAGGGATTACTTTGATTGATGATTCGACGGCCCTCTCATTCCAAAAAGGGGAAAAGGTCTTTATAATTGAAGATAATATTGCCCTGAATGACACTGCAAACCGATTTGCAGCCTATTCTAGAATCGGGATGGTTTTACCCTTGGAGCGTAGTGAGGGTGAACACTATTATGTTAAAGCGATCGACTCCAATAACACCATAAAAATTCTATCTATTCCCAAACATTCTGCCCATGTCGGTGTGAGTCGATTGAATAAGAGCGATATGGTTGCAATCGGAACACAAATGCTCAAAAATACCTACGGTTGGGGCGGTATGTATGGTGAACGCGATTGCTCCTCTATGATACGCGATTTTATGACCCCTTTCGGTATTTGGCTCCCGCGAAACTCATCATCTCAATCGAAAAAAGGGGAAGTCATCTCCTTTTCCGGACTTAGTGATGAGGAGAAACTCTCTCTTATCAAAGAAAAAGGTGTCCCCTTTGAGACCATAATCTATCTCAAAGGGCATGTTCTTCTCTATGTAGGGTCGTATCAAGAGAGCGTTATGGTAATGCATAACATTTGGGCTGTACGTACAGTTGATAAAATGGGGAATAAAGGGCGGCATATTATCGGGAAAACGGTTATCAGTTCGTTAGAACTGGGTGCAGACTTAGAAAATTATGATCCGGAGATGAAATTACTGACTCGTGTTGAGAGTATGAATATTTTTACAAAAACTCCCATTACTCTCGCTCGGGAAACGAAAAACAAATCAAAGAAAAAACCTCTTTAAGAGTTCATTATCCTCGAATATCGAGAAGTGAACCGAACATTTCATCTTGGGTTCGGATGGCTTGAACATTGGTTTGTGTCGCTTTTTCAATGATTATTTGCTCTGTCAGCTCTTTGGAAAGATCGGTTTGTGATCTTTCACTCCCGTTTGATGATGACATCGAGGTATTGGCTTTTGTTCCGCCATTATCTGTTTCGCTGATGGTTGTGTCCTGCGGTACGAATTTATCGGTATTCACATTTGCAACATTATGCGCATTATTATTCATCCATGTCTGATGAGAAGCAATTGAAGAGACATTTGAGCTTATCATAACCAGCTCCTTTGTTTAAATATACTCAGTATAAGTCCCATCACCTTAAACGGTGATAGAAAATATAGATTAGTGCAGATCTGCGTTAAGTTTAACTTCACGCGTTGAGCGGCGGATGAGCAATTGACCTGTAGTTGAGTCTTGTCGATAGTGGATACCGTTAAGGGCTACAAGATCTTTCCCTTTGAAACTTGTTCCGTTGAGTGTTTTTGACGGGTTGGCTTCTTGGATTTTGGAGAGTTCTTCAGCACTTACCGCAAACTTAGTTCCCGCCAATACGGCGATCCCCGCATCGACGATACAACCATCACCCAGAGCGATACCCGTTACGGAGTTTGCACCCAAAAGTGTGTTTTTACCGATAGTGACAGGGATTCCGTCGGTTCCGCTAAGTACACCGAGGATAGATGCTCCCCCTCCGACGTCTGAACCGTCACCCACAACCGCCGAGCTTGAAATACGCCCCTCTACCATGCTGACGCCCGTTGTCCCCGCATTGAAGTTGACGTAACTTGCACCCGGCATAATCGTCGTCCCCGCATGGAGCTGCGCACCGAAACGAACTTTTGAATCGTCCAATACGCGGGTGTTGTTCGCAGGGATGATGTGTTGGAGGTAGCGCGGGAATTTATCAACGAAATCGATTTTCGGATATTCGTTGGCAAATTTGAGTTCGATTTCGTTTTCACGGAGCCATTCAAGCTCGATCGGTTGACCCTCAGACCATGCGACATTGTGCAAGGCTCCGAACGTACCGTTAAGGTTGAGTGAACGAAGAGCCGCTTTAGAAGTCGAGAGAGCGTAGAGTTTGAGATAGGTTCCCTCAACGCTGACGCACGCAACGTCATTGAAGAGAAGTACCAGACGGAATTCACCCTCACGCATTCCGCGTTCTTTGACTTGATTGTAAAGGGCAGAGATCACTTGGATATTTTTATGGACATCACCGAACGCTTCATCAGAATATGGGGTAAATGCGTTTAAACACCCTTCCAAAAATTTCAATGTTACGGGGATGATTACTTCATCGGCGGTAAAATCGACTGCAAATCCTTGCTCTTGAGCGCTTTTGATAAAGATGGCGGCACTGCCGAAGTTTTCGTTCCAGTTGATGTGTGGATACGTCGCTTGGAGGATTTTGTCACTATTGAGTTGACCGAAATCGACACGGCAAATACCGAATCCTAGGGGATTTTTGTATCCTGCGGTGTTTTGAATCTCTTGAACACATGCTTTAAAAGCGGCTTCGGTCTCTAAAATTTCCATATTTTCTCTCTTGGTGTAAAATTAATAGGGAATTTTACCACAATCGTCTATGTATGGGTTGAATGTTGCATGTTATACTACGCTATATTATTATTGGAACAATTATGGAACAGTGGATTACTTTATTAAAAGCAAATGACTATCTCGGGATCAAAAAATATCTCAAAAACGCTGGAAATCCGAATGCGCACGAAGAGAACGGCGAGTCGGTACTCTGTTTTGCGTTGCGCTATCATTGTGACAGTGAGATTTTAGATCTTTTGATCGAGAACGGTGCAGATTTGTATCAAATAGATAATGAAGGGGTGAGTGTATTTGATGTGGCGGTCACTTACAATAATATTCCTATCATTGAGCGGTTGATAGAGAGCGGATTCGATGTGAATCATCCGACACGCCGAAGCGGGTTTACACCGTTAATGGGGGCTGTTTGTTACGGTCGTATTGAAGTGATACAGAAGCTTCTGGATAAAGGGGTTGATGTGACGGCCAGAGATCAACACGGTCTTAGTGCCCTTGACTTTGCCCGTAAAATGCACAAAAAATCGATTTTAGCATTATTAGAAGGAGGAAAGAATGGAACAGATTAAAACCTTTTTATTGCTCGGTTCCCTCTCTGTTTTATTGGTATTTATCGGAGGCTATTTAGGGGGGCAGGGGGGAATGCTCATCGCACTGCTTATAGCGGGGGGGATGAACTTTTACGCCTACTATTTTTCCGATACGATGATTTTGAAGCATTATAATGCACAGGAAGTGGATCCGAGAGAAGCACCGATGCTCTATCGGGTCGTTGAGCGTTTGGTTGAGCGTGCGGATATACCGATGCCGAAAGTCTATATTATTCACGATCATATCCCCAATGCGTTTGCAACAGGGCGTAATCCCGCTCATGCGGCGGTAGCGATCACGACCGGATTGCTTGAATTGCTGAATGAAGATGAGATAGAGGGGGTAATGGCACATGAACTCTCTCATGTGGCTCATCGTGATATTCTTGTCGCAACCATTGCTGCGACGATAGCTGGGGCGGTTGCGTTTATCGCCAATATGTTGCAGTTCGGGGCGATATTCGGGAACCGTAACCGTAACGGCAATCCGATTTTAATGATTATAATGGCGATTTTGCTCCCTATTGCAGCAAGTATTATCCAAATGACTATCAGCCGTTCGCGGGAGTTTATGGCGGATGCGGGGGCGGCACATCTAACCGGACATCCGGAGTGGCTCCAAAATGCTCTGATAAAGCTTTCTAACTACAATGCGAGAGGGGAAGTTCATGGAGCTACTCCTGAGAATGCCCATATGTTTATTATCAGTCCGTTTGACGGCAAAAATTTTTCATTTTCTAATCTTTTTCGTACACACCCTACAACAGAGCAGAGATTGGAACGTTTGGAAGCATTAAAAGAAGAACTGACAGAATCGCAAAACAAACTCTATGATCGCCATTATGTCTAATAGAACAGTTATTCAGGCTCGATTTTAAGAGTGAAATGCGGTTTACGAGGCAACTTTTTCTTCGGTGTCTTCAAAAAAGTATGACGATAAATAATATAAATAATCAAACTGATTCCCAATCCGATAATTAAAAAAGACATTTTACCCATCCCCTCTCCTTATTACTTTATACATATAAAATCGGCAGTTTAAAGGAAATGTTTATTTTTAATTATTTTTGATGATTTCATAGGGGATAGATTTTACTTTCAATGCCTCTAAAAAAAGTTTAAAATTCCTATCACAGAGTTTCTCATCCTCTGAAGCTACCGATATTTCAACGATGGGATTTCCTCCGTTCATCATCGGTAAGGATGAGAAATCAATTTTTTCATCCATTTTCTCCATAACTTCTATCAAAGTATTTTCTGACGTTTGCGCGATAAGGGTGCGGCGATAGGTTTCATTGGCTTGGGGATAAAATTTTGTTAATGCCTCTTCAACCATCGGATGGGACATTTCCGGAAAACCCGGCATAAAAAAGTAGCGATTTTCGAGATAAAAACCTGACATATTATTGACGACGTTATGAAGCAGTCCCGAATTTTTCGGCAATTTCGCCATATTGATACGGTGCGGATAGGCTGCGTCAGCAAAACGTTCGACTATATCGTGGGTAAATTGTTGATGCGAAACCAATACGCCGTTGCTAAATACGTCCGATGCGATTTGGCGGGTCAAATCATCGGGGGTCGAACCGATTCCTCCGAAGCTGAACATCACCGCATCGGGATCATTTTTGATCATTGTAAAGGCATTACGGATCAAAACAGGGTCGTCTTTGATAATAAAGGAGGCAAAAAGGGTGTGTCCTCGTCGGAGGAGGGCATCGCGCAGATACAAAAAATGTTTGTCTTCCCGACGGGCATTGAGAATTTCGGATCCGATGATGACAGCGTAAAAATGGGGAGTTTTCATATGAGGATTATAACACGAGATTCCCCGTGAAGGGGAGGGAAAAAATTATTTCAATTGAGAAAGAATTTCTTTTTCGACGGCATCTATTTTTTGGGTTCCGTCGATGGTGATGTATTTCACTGTGCTATCAGCAGCGGCGACACCTTGGTAGTAGTTGACAAGGGGAGCAGTTTGCTCGTGGTAGACACGGAGACGGTCAAGTACGACTTCGGCTTTATCATCAGCGCGTTGTACGAGTTCTTCGCCCGTTTCGTCATCTTTATCTTCCACTTTCGGCGGGTTGAAAACAACGTGATACGTTCGGCCTGATGCAAGGTGTGCACGACGTCCTGACATACGCTCTACGATAACACTGTCAGCCACATCGATCTCGATGACGGCATCGATAGCGACACCCGCCTCTTTGAGGGCATCGGCTTGAGGGACAGTACGAGGAAAACCGTCAAGGAGAAAACCGTTTTTACAGTCATCTTCCAAAATACGCTCTTTAACAAGACCGATAATAATCTCATCGGTAACAAGTTTGCCTGAATCCATAAACGATTTCGCCAATGTTCCAAGTTCAGATCCGGCTTTGATCGCTGCACGGAGCATATCGCCTGTAGAGATTTGAGGAATATCAAACGCTTTGGTCAAAAACTGTGCTTGTGTCCCTTTTCCGGCACCCGGAGCGCCCAACAGAATAATTTTCATATTACTTCCTATGATTAAATTTTGGATTCGATAAAGAGTTCGATCTCATCGACTATAGCGTCGATGGAGCGTTCACCGTTAATTTTATGGAGAAGATTTTTCTCTTCATAAAAAGCTTGTATAACGGATAAAGGATCGGTATAGACGCGCATACGGTTGTTAAAAACTTCTTCTTTGTCATCGGCACCGCGAGAACGTCCGAGAACGCGATCACGTGCAATCTCTTCACTGACAACAACTTCAATGACGCTTACAAGCTCTACCTCGTTATCGGAAGCGAGGAATTTGTCCAGTTCATTCATTTGCTCGAATGATCTAGGATAGCCGTCGAAAAGAATCACATCCGATGGGGCGGATTTGATCGCACTGGTAATCGTATCAATCGCAATCTCGATAGGGACGATAAGTCCTTTGCTGATAAAGCTGTCGATGAGTTGACCGCGTTCACTGCCGCTGGCTACTTCAGCGCGAAGAAGAT
>DATDUY010000127.1:0-2415 GCA_035290165.1 Sulfuricurvum sp.
AAGAACTCGCATTCGAGAACCTCCACAAATCGTTTTGGCTTCTCAACGCGCTCTTGGGTCTCTCGGTCTTGGGGGGAATTTTGCTTGCGGAACCGATCATTTGGCTGTTGTTTGAGCGGGGGGCGTTTGATATTGAAGATACCCTTAACACCGCAAGCGTCTTGCAGATGTACATGGTGGGGCTTATCCCCTTCGGTCTGGCAAAACTTTTTTCAATGTACCTCTACGCCCAGCACAAACATCTCAAAGCGGCAAAAATAGCTATTATCTCTCTCGTCATCAATCTTATTTTCTCGGTTATTTTGATGCAGTCGATGGGGGCGGCAGGTTTGGCACTCGCGGGGAGCATCGGCGGAGCGGTACAGTTTATCCTCACGATCCAAGCGGTGGGGTGGAAAATCTTTTTTGATCTTCTCAAAACCCGTTTCAGCCTCTATTTTCTCCTCGGAACACTCGGTTTCGGGGGGGCATTCTATGCTCTAAACGATTTTTTGATACACTTGATACGATAAAACGATAGGAATCTCATGATACTTTACGACAGCGTACAAAAAACCAAACTATTATTTGAACCTCTGATCGAGGGAAAAGTCTCCCTCTACGTCTGCGGTCCGACTGTCTATGACGATGCCCATTTGGGACATGCCAAGAGTGCCTTGGTGTTTGATCTCCTTTGCCGTGTTTTGGAAGCGGAGGGGTATGAGGTTCTCTTTGCCCGTAACATTACCGACATTGACGATAAAATCATCAACAAAGCGCGGGAATTAGGGGTCACTACCTCTGAAATTGCCGAACGCTATACAAGCGCCTACCATCGCGATATGGCGGCCATCGGTGTCAAAAAACCGACATTGGAACCCAAAGCAACCGAGTCTATCGATGCAATGTGCGAGATGATCCAGCGTCTCCTCGATAACAAACACGCCTATGCCATCAGTAACGGCGATATCTATTTCGATACCCAAAGCGATAAAAACTACCTCTCCCTCAGCAACCGCCAAAGCAACGAGAATGTCAGCCGTGTCGAGAGAGTTTCTGAAAAAAGAAACGAAGCCGATTTTGCCCTCTGGAAAGCAGTACAGGATGAGGGGGTTGCGTTTGATTCTCCCTTCGGTCGCGGTCGTCCGGGATGGCATTTGGAGTGCTCTGCGATGATCGAGCGCTACGTCCGACAAGGGGAAGGGAAATACGCAATCGATATTCACGGCGGTGGCGCTGATTTGCTCTTCCCCCACCACGAAAACGAAGCGGCGCAAACCCGCTGTGCGACAAACCATGAACTGGCAAAGTACTGGATACACAACGGTTTTGTCACGATTGACGGCGAAAAGATGTCGAAGAGTCTGGGGAACAGTTTTTTCCTCAAAGATGCCCTGAAAGCATACGATGGAGAAGTGCTCCGATTTTATCTTCTCAGCACCCACTATCGAGGGGATTTTAACTTTAACGAAGAGGATTTGATCGCCTCAAAAAAACGGCTCGATAAACTCTACCGTCTCAAAAAACGGCTCTTCGGACTCACTGCCGAGAGTATCGATACCGAATTTAAAACCTCCCTCCTCAATGTCTTGGGAGATGATCTCAATGTTTCACAAGCCTATGCTCTTATCGATGAGCTGATAGCGCAGGCGAACGAAGCCCTCGATACCAACCCCAAAGACAAACTCTACCGCCAGATTCTCCTGAGCGCGTTGGCAACCGTCGAAACGGTACTCGGATTCGGAGGGCAGAATCCGTATCAATACTTCCAATTCGGATTGGATGAAGCGACAAAAGCTAAAATCGATGATTTAATCGCTCGACGCAGTGAAGCGAAAAAAGCCAAAGATTTTGCCGCCTCTGATGCGATTCGTGACGAACTCACTGCTCTGGGAGTTTCGATTATGGATACTTCAGAGGGAACTTTTTGGGAGAGTCGAGATTGAAATTCAGCGAAATCTATAAACGGTACTGGCCTTATATAAAGGGATATAAATTCCAATACGTGATGGTTCTTATCGGAATACTCCTCACCGTAACGGCAACCGCAGGGACAGCCCAAATCATGCAGCCGCTAATGGACAATATGTTCATCAAAAAAGAAGCGGATATGCTCTATATCATCCCTGCTTTGTTAGTCGGGATCTACATCATCAAATCGCTCGGTCGTTATTTGCAAGCAGTGTACAATACCTATATCGGGATGCATATCGTCTCCCGTCTTCGTGAAAACCTGCTGGATAAAATCGTCCATATGGATATGCAGTTTCTCTACACCAATCGCAGCGGAGAACTCATTTCCCGCATAACCAACGACATCGCCCGTATTCAATATTTTGTCTCGACGATGATGCCCGAACTCGTCCGTGAGAGCCTCACCATCGTCGCCCTCGTCGGATATGTTATTTATCTCAATGCAACCTTAGCTTTCTGGGC
>DATDUY010000128.1:0-6005 GCA_035290165.1 Sulfuricurvum sp.
TGTCCCCCATATTTGTTGGGAACTCTCAACCGAATTTTTCGGCGGGAAAAATTTCGGATTACAAGTAGTGCGTGAAGAGGTATTCGAAGTCGATAGTGTAGCTCTGGGTGTTTCCATCAACGGTAAAAATCGCTCAACCATTGAAGTGGGAGTGAATGAGTCTCAAGAGGCAATTATCGAGATGGCAAAAGCTTCCGTAGAGAAATGGATTGAGGGGAAAGAGATCGTAAAAGCGATTGTGATTCCCGGTAAACTCGTCAACCTCGTGATAAAAGGGTAAGAGATGAAATTTTGGATACTGAGCACATTGATTCTCCTCAGCGGGTGCGGTTATCAGCCGGCAAGTTACTACGCTAAGAGTATCGTCGGTGAGAGCGTCAGTACCGAAGTCGTGGTAAGGATGGAAGACCCTCAAAATACGGTTATCATCAAAGATGCTGTCGATACGGCAGTTATTACGAAGTTTCGTACCTCGTTGGTTCCTAAAAATTTAGCGCAGACCCATCTAGTAATTTCAATCGTCGGAGTCTCTTTTAGTCCGTTACGATACGATACCAACGGGTATGTTATTACCTACCGAGCTGCAGTAGCAATGAGCATCAGTCGCACGGCAGATGGTAAAACTGCTTCGTATTCGACCAGCGGGATGTATGATTTTGAAATCGAGCCCAATGCGATTATTTCCGATCAGGCCCGTTTTGAAGCGATACGCCAAGGGGCGCAAAAAGCGATTGATGCATTTATCGCACACATTGCGGCAGAGGGCTCCAGCTCGAAATAAAGGGTAATTATGACTATTAACCAGATTGTTCGCAACACCGTTGAAAGACTTAAAGCCGAGGGAAAAGTGTGGACCCCTGATGTCTATACTGAAACGTTTTGTGCTGAAGCAAAAAAAGCGGGATTTGCGGTTGAAGACTGCAGCGGGATAGATCGCTATACCTCCCTTTTTGATAAAAAGACAACGGAGGAGATTAAGCAATACCGTGTTCGGACAACTGCTGAACTCATTCGCTTTTTAATCTCTAAACTCAGCCGCATGAACCCGAATGAAGCGACGGTTCTAGTGGAACTTCTCAGTGGTTTGGCCAAAAAAATGGCGCAAAGTATCGACCTATTGCATAATCCGGATGCGTCAGCGTTGGCAAAGAAAACCATCACTATCTTGGAATCCCAAGGGGGTTCAACTCAGGTTGAATTGCTCAAGCAGGCATGGACTAATTTTCTGAGTGTGTATGATGACTCCTTTTTAATGAAGTTAGCCCATTTTGGTTCGGTTGATTCGGCCAACTTACGAAGCACTATCGAGAGTCTAAATTTACATAAGAGTGCAGAGGAGGGGGTCGGTTATGACAAAACAATTCGTTTGCTTATCTCCTCTTTAGTCCCCTCTATCGCACCTACAATGGACAATTCAACGTTGGAACTTACACAAAAACTGAGTGACAATCCGGCTTATATCGCGAGCGATGAGTGTGAAAAAGAGCTAAAAGCGGCCATTGCCATGCGGATAGCACTGGATAAGCGGAGCGTTGAAGAGATGGTCAATACCCTCGATAAACTTCTCGAAAAACTCTCCGTTCAGCTCATTGATTTGATCGAGAGAAGTGAAAGCTCAAGCAGCGAGATCCGAGAGGTTAAGCGTGATTTGGAAGCGTTGGAAAGCAATAAGCCTACCGATTTTAAAACGGCACACAAACGGCTTTACACCATTGCCAGCACACTGGAAGAAAAAGTCGAAGTATTGAGCAAAGATTTAAAGGTGCACAATGAAAAAGTGACCAAAATGGGGAAAAAGATTGCAACGCTTGAAGCGGAGCTGGCTCAGGCGACACAAGCTTCACGGGAAGATTTTTTAACCAAACTCTTTAACAAACGGGCAATTGAAGAGTACCTTAATCTAAAAGAGGCCGAATTTGAGCGGCATGGACACTCTTTTTGCGTCGCTATGCTCGATTTGGACCATTTTAAAGCAGTGAATGACACCTACGGACATGAAGCGGGAGATGCCGTCCTTATTGCATTTGCTAAAATTCTCAAGGAAGAAGCCAGGACGAGTGATATCGTCGGACGTTTCGGGGGAGAGGAATTCTTGGCGATATTGGGAGATACCGATTTAGCCGGAGCAAAAATATTTTGTGAAAAAGTACGTGCCCATGTCGAGCAAGCCCACTTTATGTATCAGGGGCAGCGCATTGCCGTGAGTGTGAGTATCGGTGTTACCGAACGTAGCGATTATACCTCTTTAAAAGGGTTGTTGAAAGGGGCGGATGAACACCTTTACGATGCTATACGCAAAGGGCGAAATCGCGTCGAGCCTGCATGAGATTAGAGAATTTCCTATCACGCAAGCCTCTTTTTTACGACGTTATCGATGTCGAGCGCTTTCCCAAAGCGTATCAATTGGTTGCACACCTTCTTTCTGCTCCTAAAATTATCCATCTTGTCGGGACGAACGGCAAAGGCTCAACCGGACGGTTCTTAGCCCTTGCGCTGAGCCGTGCGGGAAAAAAAGTGGGTCATTATACGTCGCCCCATATTATGCGGTTTAATGAGCGTATTTGGCTGAACGGGTCTGAGATAAACGATGAAGCGTTGGAATCGGCACATGAAAAACTCCTCTCTCTTTTACCCGAAGCAATTTCAGAAGCGTTGAGCTATTTTGAATATACAACCCTTTTAGCCATGGTTGCTTACGAGGGGTGTGAATACGTCGTGTGTGAAGCGGGGCTGGGGGGCGAATTTGATGCCACCAATGCCTTTGACAAGGTTTTAAGTATTTTTACTCCCATCGATTTTGATCATGCGGCATTTTTAGGGACGACAATCGACTCTATTGCCACGACGAAATTACGAAGTATGCAGAGCATTGCTCTGTTGGGAAAACAAAAACACTCTGACGTAGAGCGTATAGCTCACACTATTACGGATGAAAAAAGGTGTAAACTTTATACTCTCTCGGAGAGAGTTACTCCGACTATTGAAGAGGCAGCATTGCACCTTGCCACGAAAAACAGCCTTAGCGATTATTTACGCGATAATTTGATACTGGCGATGAGTGCGTATGAGATGCTCGGCTTTAAAGCAACTGAAGAGCTGTTTGATCAGAGCGCTTTATTCGGGCGTTTGAGCTCTATTGCTCCTAACATAACATTGGATGTAGGGCATAATGCTCTGGCGGCAGAATCGATTGTCCAACATTATGCAGGGAAAAAGGTGACCCTTCTCTATAACACCTACGGCGATAAAGAGTACCGCGAGATTTTGACCCTGCTAAAACCGATCATCGATTCGGTCGAGATTATCGAGGTGAATGAAGAGCGGATTGTAGAGCAGAATTTGCTTGAATCGGTATTGGATGAGTTGAAAATACCTTTCGCTCCGTTTGAAACAATCCGCGAGGATAAAGAATATTTGGTTTTCGGTTCGTTCAGCGTCGCCGAAACGTTTTTAAAGAGGATGAATGTCACAAGCACGATGGTATGAGTACCTAAAAAATAACCCGAAGAATCGACCCGATATACTCCTGTGTGAAGATGCCAAAGAGGCGTCGGAATTGAGTGACGTATCGACATTCTTAGAGCTTCCTCATATTGTATTGCCCGATTTTCGTGCGACTTATATGGACGATTTACGTCCGTTTAGCGAAGAGCTGTTTGCCCTTTTTGCCGCGTTGCGTACCTATTACACGGCGTCCAAAAAACCGCTGATTATTGCACCGCTCAAAACACTTCTCTTTCCGCTCCCCAACCCCTCTTTGCTGCAAAGCGAGACGATTGAGTTTGCTTCCCGAATCGATCTGGGCAGTTTTAAAGAGAAGCTTCTCCATTGGGGATATACCTTCGTCGATATGGTGGAGATGGAGGGGGAGGTCTCCCATCGCGGCGATATTCTCGATATCTATGTCCCCAACCAAAGCAACCCGTACCGTATCAGCCTTTTTGATGACGAGGTGGAAGAGATCAAAGCGTTTGATGTCGAAACTCAGCGCACCGATAAAGAAGAACTTGCCTCTATCGAAGTGACAAGTGCCTTTTTCTCACTGAATGCAGATCAGCATAAAGCTTTTGAAAAAGCGATTAATGCAGCCCAAAGCGACAGTTTTGTCAAAGACATCGCCTCACTCGGATTTTGGGTTTTAGGCTCTGAGGGAATCGATCTGTGCGAGGGGAAAAAGATCGCCCGTATCCGTGAAATGAAAAGTGTCCTCGATGAAGCGTACGGACTGAATCAGCCCGTCTTGCCGCGCGAACGGTTGGAAGCGGAGATACTTCCCGAATCGGAGCGCTATTCTCCACTGGGGGGAGGGAATTTTGAAACCCTTCGAAGCGTCCACAAAAACAAAAAATTCACCCTCATCGCTGCCAGCGATACCCAGCTCAAAGCGGCAGGAATTTTTGAGCTTAAAGGGATCAATGTTAAAACCTCGGGGATCGTCCTTAACCTGATCGGTCCCGATGAGATTATCCTCTCTCTCAACCGCCATGAGAAAAAGCGCCGCCGCCGTCGTACCACAATTTTGCTCGATGATTTGAAAGTGGGGGACTACGTCGTTCACGAAGAGTACGGAGTGGGGATATTTGTCGGAATTGAGCAGGCGGAGATTCTCGGGGGGATTAAAGATCTCGTCGTTATCAAATACATGGGGGACGACAAACTCCTCCTCCCCGTCGAAAACCTCGATACGATCGATCGCTATATTGCTTCTGGAAGCCTCCCTGTTCTCGATCGTTTGGGCAAAGGAAGCTTCGGCAAACTGAAAGAGTCGGTGAAAGCACGGTTGTTCGAGATCGCCTCCGAGATCGTCGGGATTGCCGCGAGCCGCGCCCTCATCAAAGCCTCGGTTCTCAACGTCGATGCGGGCGAATTACGCCGATTCCAAGAAGCTGCCGGATTTGATTACACTCCGGATCAAGCGAGTGCCATCAGTTCTATCGTCCGTGATCTCTCTTCGGGGCAGATTATGGATCGGCTCCTTAGCGGAGATGTCGGATTCGGAAAAACCGAAGTGGCGATGAATGCTATATTTACGGCTGCGAAGGGGGGATATCAGTCGCTTCTCGTCGTTCCGACGACCCTGCTCAGTTCCCAACACTTCCAATCATTAAAAGCCCGTTTGGCTCCGTTCGGTCTTCGGGTGGCTAAACTCGACCGCTTTGTGAGCACCAAAGAGAAAAATGCGACCCTTCGGGCACTCGAAGCGGGAGAGCTTGACTGCGTCGTCGGAACCCATGCCCTCTTCGGTGTGAGCTGTTCGAAACTGGGGATTGTTATTATCGATGAAGAGCATAAATTCGGGGTGAAACAAAAAGAGAAACTCAAATCACTGTATGAGAATGTCCACCTCCTCAGTATGAGTGCGACCCCGATCCCCCGCAGTCTTAATCAGGCGCTTAGTTCGATCAAGACAATGTCGGAACTTCTCACCCCTCCGAGCGAGCGTTTAGGGGTACGGACGTTTGTCAAAAATTACGATGAGAAACTGATCAAAGAGGTGATATTGCGCGAACTTCGTCGCGGCGGTCAGGTGTTCTATGTTCACAACTCGATTGACTCGATGATTATCAAATCGGGAGAACTCAAAGCGATCCTTCCTGATCTCCGTATCCTCATCCTCCACTCCCAGATCGGTGCGACCCAAACCGAGGATGAACTCGCCAAGTTTGCCGATCGCCAATACGATGTCCTCCTTGCCACCTCGATCATCGAGTCGGGTATCCATATGCCGACGGTCAATACGATGATTATCGACGGGGCGGATCGTTTCGGAATGGCGGATCTGCATCAGCTGCGCGGGCGGGTCGGACGGGGGCATACCGAGGGGTATGCCTATTTCATCGTCGATGATAAAGATCATCTCACCGAAGAGGCGAAAAAGCGCCTCGTAGCGTTAGAATCGAACTCCTTTTTGGGAAGCGGTTCAATGCTCGCCTATCACGACCTCGAAATTCGAGGCGGGGGGAACCTCGTCGGGGATGCCCAAAGCGGTCATATCAAAAATATCG